>JAJZFE010000115.1 GCA_021798655.1 Acidobacteriota bacterium
GAAGTATGAAGAAGAGCCGGTTTAATGAAGAGCAGATCATCGGAATACTGAAGCAGGGCGAGGCTGGGGTGAAGACGGCGGAGTTGTGCCGTGAGCACGGGATCTCGGCGGCGACGTTCTACGGCTGGAAGCAGAAGTTCGGCGGGTTGGACGTGAGCGAGGCGCAGCGGTTGAAGGCACTGGAGGACGAGAACCGCCGGCTGAAGTTGCTGGTGGCCGAGCTCAGTCTTCACGGCGAGGCACTGAAGGGCGTGATCCGAAAAAACGGCTGGAGCTTGCCGGTCTAAGATGCGATGTGGCGTTCGCCCAGACGGAACATGGTCTGAGCGAACGCACGGCCTGCAAGCTGTTGGACATGGAGCGGTCGAGCTACCGGTATGAGCCTCGCCCGGAACGCAACGCGGAACTACGGGAAGAGCAGTTGAAGCTGGCACGGCAGAAGCCGCGCTACGGCTATCGGCGGCTGCATGTGCTGCTCGAGCGGCGAGGCTATGAGGTGAACGTGAAGCGTGTCTATCGGCTGTATCTGGAAGAAGGGCTGAGCGTGCGGAGGAAGAAGCGCAAGCGTCTGGTGCGCGAACGCGGCGCGGAGCCTCGGCTGACCGGAGCTAACCAGGAGTGGGCGATGGACTTCATCGTCGACGGCCTGGCCACGGGGCGGATGGTGCGCATCCTCAGCGTGTTGGATGCGTACACGCGCGAGTGCCTGGCGCTGGAGGCCGACACGAGTCTGGGAAGTGGCCGGGTGACGCGCGTGCTGGAGCGGCTGATCGGCGAGCGCGGCAGACCGGAGAACGTGCGCTCGGACAACGTACTAACACAGGAAGGAAAAGCTGGGGAGAAGAGAAGATCCCTTAGCATCCCGTATGGGATGATCTTGTTGACGACTGTACGTCCAAGTGGCTTCCACGTGCAAGGGCTGAGAGTTCGACCATAGCGACACGAGATCTGCCCGAGTGCGCAGTCTCCACTGTACTTAAAACGAAATCTCAACCAGGTGGAAGGCCGGATCATTATCTACGAGGTCCTCACGGCCTCAACGGCACGGGTGAAGCGGCTCTTCCACTTGGTGCCGCTGCCTCGTGGAAGCAGCGGAAGTCGGTACCGGTTTTGATGATCCCATGGGCCACGCGCGCCATCTTCGCGGCGACGGCGACATAGGCCATACGCTTGCGATCGGCACTGGCAGGATCACGCCGGAGATATCGTTCGAACTTGTCGCGGAAGCTGTTCTCGCGCAGACGTACGGCCACGGTGGCGGCCATCCAGAAGGCGCAACGCAGGCGTGCGTTGCCGTACTTGGACAGCTTCGTGGCTCCGCGGAACTGGCCTGACTGCTGAGTCGAGAGATCGAGGCCGCAGAACTTGAGGAACTGCCGATGGTGGCGGAAGCGGCGCAGGTCGCCGGCTTCGGCAAGGATGGTCAACGCCAGGATGGGACCGACGCCGGGCAACTGCTGGAGGCGCTGGAAGTCGGCGTTGGCCTGAAGATGATGTGCAGCTCGCTCTTCCAGTTGATCGCGGAGCTGACAGAGGCGGACCATCTCACCAAGTACGACGCGGAACATGGCGACCGCTTCTGAGTCCTCGTCGACGGGGATACCGATGGAGGCCTGAGCGGTGCGGTAGATGTCCTCCAGAAGCCGCTGTTTACTGACCTTGCGCCCAATAATGGGCCACGCTTGCTGAACGAAATCTTCCATCGAGAGGCGTGCAATCAAAGCCGGAGTGGGAAAGACTTGAAGGAAAACGAGCAGCCACTCAGAACGCGAGGCATGGTAGTACCGCTCGATCTCCGGAAAGTAGAGCGGAAGGTAATGGGTCAGGAGTCGATGCTGGGTGCGTGTCTTCTCCAGCGAGATCTGCGCATAGGTGAGCGACAGCTCCTGAAAGTCGTGGATGTGGTTCGCAAGCGGGTCATGGTAGTGCTGGGTCACGCCGGTCTTGAGCAGATGCAGCAGGACCTGAGCATCCTTCGGATCGTTCTTGTCCCATGAGTTATGCATGGCCTCCCGGGTTCGCGCCACGGCGAGCGAGGCGACCAACTCCAGATGGAAGCCCTCGGCCTGCAGAAAGTGCGCGAGCGGGCGGTGGTAGTTGCCGGTGGCCTCGAAGACGACCCGGACAGGGTGCTTGAGGCTGTGAAGGAAGTCAGCAAACAGCCGGAACTCGGCTGCGGTGTTGGGCAGGATCATGCGCTTGCGGCTCTTCCATCCCGGCGCTTCGATCAGAACGTCGTGACGCAGCTTGGCGATATCGATGGCTACCAGAACGGTGGGCGGTTGAGTAGGCTGGACGAGGGACATGGCTGGTTCTCTCCTGAAGTGAAAGTAGGCATACGTTCAGCTTAGGAGACCTATGACCAGCCATGGCCCAGGATGTCGGATCTCGGTCGCTATGCTCCCTCGACCCGACATCCTGCCTTCCTCAATCTGTCCCTTCCGAGTGCTTCGTGTGGTGCTACGGGCCGGAGTTCACTTCGCGACGCATGGTCGGCTGGGCCGAGGACTGGAAGGTCGGCCTGGTTCACATCCAACCGGGCAAGCCGATGCAGAACGGCCACGTCGAGAGCTTCCACGGCCGCCTGCGCGACGAGTGCCTCAACGCAAGCTGGTTCCGTACCCTCGGCGATGTGCGGGAGAAGCTGGCAGAATGGAGGCAGGAGTACAACCATGAGCGGCCCCACAGCTCGCTCGGCTACAGAACCCCGGCCGAGTTCCGAGCCAACCTAAACCCCGGCATGGGCTATGGAGATGTGGAAAGCAAAGTACGCTTCCCACATCCCCACAGCCCCGACGACGGCTGCGAGATGAGAATCTCAAAGCAAAACCAAACCCAGAAAACTCCAGTTATGAATGGATGAGAAAACGGGGG
>JAJZFE010000269.1 GCA_021798655.1 Acidobacteriota bacterium
TTCGGTACTTACACCGTGGAAAAGGGCGCGAGTGGTGTTCCGCAGAACGAGTATTACTCGGCGCGCGGCAACCTGGGCGGCATCAACGTACCGGGTGGCGGCCTGCTGAGCACGATCGTCTCGCACACGGCCGCGATCAACTACACGCACCTGTTTGGCTCCACGTTGACGAACGAGGCGTACATCGCCGGCGCATACTTCAAACAAGACTTCGTGGACAAGACGCCATCGGCGACGGAGAACAATCCGTACCAGGGTGTGTACAACAACGGCAGCAAGGTGCAGCCGACGCTGGAAGACTACGGCAATGATGGTCTGCCACTGCTGCGTACGCCGGACACGACCTATGGCGGTATCTTCGCGGAGAAGCAGGTGCGTATCGGCGGCGATAACATAACCAAGGTGATCGGCAAGCATACGATTCGCGGCGGCGTGTTCTATCAGTGGGACAGCAATCCGCAGGTGGCTCCGTTCCAGAACACAAACGGCACAGTCAACCTGTACTACATCGGAGAGAACACGACCGATCCGGTGGCGGGAACGGTCCATGGAACGGGTCCTGTCGGTAGCGGTAGCGGTGGCAACTACCTGGCGGACTTTGGCGAAGG
Source organism: Acidobacteriota bacterium (assembly GCA_021798655.1). Next base: position 609 of record JAJZFE010000269.1, read on the forward strand.
CCTGATCTTCCAATACAACCAGCAGAACATCACAACAGAGCCGAATCTGTACTTCTGGAACATGGCGGAGTATGTGCAGGACCACTGGCGCATCATGCCACGGCTGTCGATCGATGCCGGTGTGCGCTTTGAGCACATGACGCCGTGGGAGGACTCGCACAACCAGGGCATCGCGGTGTTTACGGACGCGGCGTACAAGGCGGGCACCAACCCGTTGCTGCCGGGCATCCAGTGGCACGGCCAGAACAGCTCGATTCCGAACGCTGGCCGCCCGACGCGGTGGGGCTTCATCGAGCCGCGCGTTGGCTTTGCGTGGGACATCCACGGCACCGGAAGCACGGTGTTGCGCGGCGGCTTCGGCATCTATCGTGCACACGATGCCTATAACGATGCGGCAAACCAGAACTCAACGGTGCTGGGCAAGAGCTCGTTCTTTGTGAATGGCCCGCTGCTGGTGTCGTCGGTGAGCTCGTACCAGTCACAGGCGAGCAAGCCAGGATCCTTTGTGCCGGACAACTCGGTGTATGCATTCAACCCGACCGACGATGAAGAGCCGCGGGTGCGGACGTACAACCTGGCGATTGACCAACAGCTGCCGGCCAAGATGCTGCTGGAGATTGCGTACGTCGGCAACTCGAGCGACAAGCTGCTGAACGATGGATCCACGCAGAACACGACGCTGGACGATCTGAACTCCCTGCCGGTAGGAAGCCTGTTCCAGGCGCAGCCGAACTCGCGCCCGGACACGGCAGCCAATGCCGGCAAGGTGTATCCGGTGTTTGGACCGGCGGCCGGAGGCAACAACACCAGCGTCAGCAGCCTGCAGCAGCCGTACATCGATACCTACAAGAAGTATCCGTTGTACAACCATCTGTATGTGCCGACGCACAATGCCTACGCGAACTACAACGGCCTGCAGGTGGGCCTGACGCGGCAGTCGGGCAAGGCGCACTACAACGTGAACTACACGTTCTCGAAGGCGCTGGGCATCCTGGGCATCGGCGGTTCGGCGACGTACAGCTATCCTGCCGATCCGTTCAACTACCAGAACGACTACAGCTTCATGCCGTTCGACCGTCGCAACATCTTCAACGCATCGTACTCGTATCAGTTCGGAAACCTGGTGCAGAACCCCATCCTTGGTGGAATCACCAATGGGTGGGAGCTGTCGGGCATCTCGACGTACCAGAGCGGCGCGAACCTGCCTTCGACCATCAACTCCGACTTCAACTTGTCGGGTACGCTGACGGTGCCGGTCGGTGCGGTGGCGACGGTGGGCACGAACAGCAGCACGTGTACGACAAATTCGGGCGCGGGTAGCTGCCAGCTGGGCGTGAGCAACGTGAACATCCTCGGCACGCCGGACGTGAACCTGCAGCCGACGTTGGTGGCGGCGCCGAACCAGCTGACGGGCTCGCACCAGTACGTGAACGGAAGCGCGTTCTCACTGCCGGCGCTGGGCAGCAACGGAGCGTACAAGTTTCCGTTCCTGCCAGGGCCGGGGTTCTTCGACACCGATCTGACCGCGGCGAAGAACTTCCATGTGACGGGCACCTCAAGCATCCAGCTCCGCGTGGCGGCGTTCAACTTCATCAACCATGCCAACAGCACGTTCACGCAGGTGAATCCGAACAACTACACGCTGAACTTCAGCCAGGCGTCCACGACGACCAACGTGAACCAGGCACTGACCAGCAGCAACGCGGCCTCGAACCCACAGTTCGGGTACGCGCCGCTGCGGGAAGGACGCCGCATCCTGGAGCTTGGACTGCGGTACGACTTCTAAGGCAACCACTCAACGACACTGAACCCAGACGGCTCCGCAGTGCGGGGCCGTCTGCTTTTTTGGACTTCGCCCCCCCCCCGGCGATTTGGGGGTAAAGTCCTGGGAAAAGGGCAGTTAGCTTTGTACCGCCTTTGGGTAGTTACGAAGGGTGGTGGCGTGGCGTTGGTTGTCAAAAAAGGTGTTATGCGGAGGCGCTGAGCCCGTGTCTGGTGCGGCGAAGAGCCCGGCTTGGCCGCGCAGTCTTGCCGCTGCCTCTATTGTACTGGTGGTGTCAAGGGGCGCTCGGATTGTCGACAGGGCAATCGCATTTGAGCAAATAGGAACCTCTTTGAGCACTATCGGGTTTGGTTGAGGATAGGCGATGTTTGCGGGAGGCGCATGTATGTCCCGCAAAGAGGTGTTGGAGCAGTTTAGCGAGTGTTGGGAGTGTCTGGAGGATCCGCGCAGCGGCAACGCGGCGTTGCACGACTT
>JAJZFE010000034.1 GCA_021798655.1 Acidobacteriota bacterium
ATGTCTTCGAGAAACAATACACAGGGCTCCGCGATCTGCAACGCCCACGGCGTGCCGAGTGCCGCACAAAGAATGGAGAGACATCCGCCAAGCAGGCGGCCCTGCACGGCGTCGCCTTCGCGCAACACGCGCAGCCCGTCGCTGGCATTCACCTGCCACGGTGCGGCGTCTTCGATGCAGGCGCGCCAGCTCGGCTCGTCGACGCCGCCGAGCTTCGACCAGTCCGCCGCCGCCATCGGCGCATGGAACGTGGGCAGCGCGCACTCGTTCCACATCCACGCATGGAGCGAGGTGTGATCGCTGTAGCCAATGAATGCCTTCGGGTTCGCAGCGATTTGCTGCGCGTCGAGCAGAGGCAACAGCTCCGCAGAGCCCCAGCCGCCGCGCGTGCAGAGGATGCCGTCGATGCTGTCGTCCGCAAACGCCTCTTGCAGATCGGCAATGCGCTCCGTTGCCGTGCCCGCGTAGTACAGCGGCCCGCGCGCCAGCGCATGAGGCATGAGCACCGGCTGATAGCCGAACGCGCGCAGATGCTCGACGCCAGCAGCGACAAGCTCCGGCCGAGCCGCACTGGCCGGCGACACCACCGCAATGCGGCTGCCATGCTGCAACGCACGAATCCGAAGTGGCTCTCGATGCACTCGCACTATCCCGTGAACTCCGCCTCGCCGGTGCAGATGATCTCTGCCGGGCCGGTGAGCACCATCTCTGCCTCGGCGGAGGGCCAGACCACATGCTGCGATCCGCCTTGCGCGATGGCCGTCAACTCGCGCGCAACGCCCTTGAGCGCAATGGCTGCCGCGCTCGATGCACACGTGCCGGTGCCGCTCGATGTCGTCGGCCCACAGCCGCGCTCGAAGATACGAAACTCGATCTCGTCAGGCTTGTGGACGCGCACAAACTCCACGTTCGTGCCGAACTTGAACAACGGGTCGACGCTGATCTTTGCACCCAGCTCCTGCCAGCTGAGTTCGTGGCTGGAGAAGTCCGCAGCCTTGGGAAACAGTACGTAATGCGGGTTGCCGACGTTGACCATCGCGCCTTCAATCACACCGTCAACACCGTCGATCTCGATGTTGCGCGGCATCACGCGCGGCACTCCCATACCGCTCTCGATCCACCACTGCGTGCCGTTGCGTTCCATCACGCGACAGCTGCGCACCCCACCGTGCGTGCCTAGAGCCACACTCTCGCGGCCCTCACTGGCAGCCAGCCATGCTGCAACGCAGCGCGTGCCATTGCCGCTCAACTCCGCCTCGCTGCCATCGGCGTTGAAGAGCCGCAGAAACAGGCTGCCGTCCGCGCGGCGATCCAGAAACTCGATGCCATCGGCACCAATGCCCGTGTTTCGCGCGCAGAGCTGGCGCGCCATGGCGGCATGTCGCCCGTGCGCAACGAGCTCCTCCATCACCAGAAAATCGTTGCCGCACGCATGCGCCTTCACAAACTTTAGCCTGCCCACTATTCTTCCTCCCGATCGCGAAACGCGACCACCTGATCGGTAGCATCGCTGGCCCTCAGCTCCGCAAGAAGGCGTTGATGCATCTTCAAAGTTGCAACGACGGTGAACGCGACGCGTTCAATGCCGGCGACGTTATCGCGCTCCAGCACGCTGAGCCGTTGCCCTGCGGCATCGAGCGTCGTGAGGATCGCGTGCTGCATTCGATAGAGCGCGGAGGTCACGGCCGCAGCAGTTGTGGGCTCGCCTGCCTGCGTGGAACCGATGTCGGCGCGCACCTCGTAGACCATCGGATAGCGCTTCCACGCCAGCTTCATCTCAAACAGGCCCACCACCTGCAACGACGCCAGCACCAGCGCCGTTGCCACGAGTGCAACGAAGTAGAGTCCCGCACCGCACGCCATGCCAATGGCCTCAACGACAAACACCGTGGCGGCGCTGGTGAGGCCCATCACGCGCGTCTTGGCGTGCAGGATGAGTCCTGCACCGAGGAACCCGACGCCCTGCACGATGTTCGAGGCGACCTGCCCCTTGTTCGGCGTAGAGTCGCCCGCGAGCACCTCGCTCATAATCGTAAACAGCGCCGCTCCCATGCAGATCAGCATGTTGGTGCGCAGGCCGGAGTCCTTCTGCCGCCACTCGCGCTCGATGCCGACGGCCCCGCCCATCGCGCACGACATCAGCAGCCGTTTGACGGATGTGCCCGAGAGCACCGCGTCTTCAATAGCCGAGAAGTGAACATGCACGGGGTCAATCATCGAGTCAGGATACTCCACTGAACGCTGTGGTTTGCGGCAAACGTGTCGGGCATACTCCAGCTTGATTCATGCTCAGTTGTGCGCCGGCGGCTGAACGAACTGGTCGCTCTGATAGATGCGTGCACAAGGTTGCCCCGTGGTGCAGAGCACCTCCATCTCCTGCAGCCCGCCGGGATGCGCGGCGACGGCCCGGGCAACGGGGTCGCCATCAAGCGCGATCACAAACGCAGCATGATGCGCCGGGTCTGCGAGCGCAATCTGCCACGCCTGGTCGTCGTTTTCGCTGACCATGCTGCTGAGCGTGCGACCGGCTACCTGCACGGCGCCAACATGCGCGGAGAGCGCCATCATCACCGGCTCGTCGGCAGGCATCTGCTCCAGGGATAACGCGAGGGCACGCTCCAGCGCCATACGCGTCGTCGCGTTCACCTGTGCCTCTTTCAGCACCAGCGGGATGCGGTACATCATGCCGATGCTATTGAGTATGCACAGCAGCACGGCCGCCGGCTGCCACAGCCGCGCCCCGATCTTCTGCCACGCTGCGGCACCGGCGCGCAGGTGTACGTCAAACTGTTCAGCAGCCAGCGCCGCATAGATAGCAAGGGCAGGCAGCATCTCCATGCCGTAACGCGCGTTGTAGTAGGC
>JAJZFE010000303.1 GCA_021798655.1 Acidobacteriota bacterium
ATCTTTGTACTTTCTGGCTGAGAACCTGACGCAGCGGCGCGCTGAGATTGCGGCGAAGCTGGCGGCGTTTGTCGGCGAGACGCAGGCCGAGCGCGAGGTGGAGGCGACGATCGAGCGCACGTTCGCGTATGCGGGATGGTGCGATAAGTATGAGGGCTCAGTCCACACTCCACCGATGAAGATGGTGACGCTGGCGATGAAGGAGCCGGTCGGCGTGATGGGCGTACTGGCGCCGGAGGATGCGCCGTTGCTGGGGTTGATGAGCCTGGTGCTGCCGGCGATTGCGATGGGCAACACGATAGTGGCAGTGCCAAGCGAGACGACGGCGACGCTGATGGCGGAGCTGTACCAGGTGCTGGACACGAGCGATGTGCCGGGTGGCGTGGTGAACCTTGTCGCAGGCAAGGCGATGGAGCTGGGCAAGACGCTGGCCGAACATGATGACGTGGACGCGGTGTGGAGCTTCCGTGATGTGGCGGCGAGCGCGATGGTGAAGGGCGCTTCCATCGGCAACCTGAAGCAGGTATTTACGAACGACGGCGCGGCGGTGGACTGGTTCAACGCCAAGAGCGAGGGACGCTGGTGGCTGCGCCATGCGACGCAGGTGAAGAACATCTGGGTACCCTACGGAGAGTGATTGGATGGCGATGCAGGCGGAGACGGTGGAGCGGTTTTCAGGACGCGCGGAGGCGTATGAGCGCTATCGGGCGCAGTTCCCTGCTGCGCTGATGGAGCGGCTGGAGGTGCTGTGCGGGCTGCGCGCGGACGACGTTGTCGCAGACATTGGCGCGGGGACAGGGATGCTGGCGGAGCGGTTTCTGAAGCACGGGAATCCGGTGATTGCCGTAGAGCCGAACGATGAGATGCGCGAGCGGTGTGAGCGGCTGGCGGAGCGGTATCCTGGGCTGCGGGTGATTGGGGCGAGCGCGGAAGAGACGACGATTGCCAACGGCTCCGTGGATTTGATTGCGGTGGGACGCGCGTTTCACTGGTTCGACCGGCCGCGGGCGCTGCGCGAGTTCAAGCGGATACTGAAGCCGCAGGGATGGGTGGTGCTGGTGGGCAGCCACTGGACGGGCGATGGGCCGGCGGTGGAGCGGGAGTATGAAGAGTTTCTGCTGACACGCTGCGTGGACTACCATCGCGTGTCTGACGCAGTGCTGACGATGGATGAGCTGCACGCGATGTTCGCAAGAGAGAGCGTGCGCGTGGAGGCGCTGCAGGTGGAAGAAGCGTTGACGTTCGAGCAACTGCTGGGGCGGACGGAGTCGCTGTCGGTGACGCCGACGCGGGACGACCCGCGCTATGGGCCGATGCGCGAGGCCCTGGAGGCTTACTTTGCGCGGCATGAGCAGGAGGGGCGCGTGCGGCGGGGGATGAGCTATCGGCTGATCTGCGGACAGCTGCGATGACGCACAAAGAGTCCTGCGGATGAAACAGAGACCCGCTCCCATGAGGAGCGGGTCATTTGTTGCCGGGGCCCGGTGAAGCTGGTTAGAAGTTGACCTTGACGCCGAGTTGAATCTCGCGCGGCGGCACCGCGGTCTGGTTGAGCGCGATGGGCAGTGCAGAGCCGTCGAAGTCGTAGATGGAGTTGTCCTGCCCGCCGGTGTTGAGGAAGCCCGGCGAGAGGTAGTTGACGTGGTTGAGGATGTTGAAGAACTCGGCGCGGAACTGGATGTTGAACGCGTCGGAGATGGAGGGGACGCGAGTGTTCTTGAAGAGGGACATGTCCAGCTGCGTGAGCTTGGGGCCTGTGAAGGCGTTGCGGCCCGAGTTGCCTACGACGTTGGAGCAGAACTGGCGGCCGGCAGGGGCAGCCGGGCCCGTGTAGTTGGGGAAGGAGTTGGGAGCGCAGCCGTAGGGGTTTGCGGTGGTGGCCACGGCCAGTGTGGACGGAGCGGTGGGCGGCGTAAAGCACTTGGCGTTGATGTAGTTGACGCCCTTGCCGCCGGTGGGATTGCAGCCCGGCAGGACATCGGCGAAGTCCATGGAAAAGTCGCCGTTGAAGCCGGTGCCGAGGGGATCGTTGCCACCACCGACGGTTGCGGTGAAGGGCGCGCCGGACTCAGCAGTAAAGATGCCGCCCAGCTCCCAGCCGTTGGTGACGAGCCGGGCAAAGGCGTTGGTGACACCAGGTGCGGGGATGTCCCAGATGACGTTGGCGACGGCGACGGAACGGATGTCGAAGTCGCAGGGGCCGACGCGATAGGACTTGCTGTTGAGCAGCGGCACGGCGATGGAGTTCAGGAAAGTATCGCCAGTGACCGGGGCGGAGCCGAGGTCGCGGCAGTTGCTGTAGGTGTAGGCGAGCTGCCCCTGCACGCCATGGCTCATGGTCTTGCGGAGCTCGGACTGCAGACCCTGGTAGCTGGAAGCGCCGTCGAAGATGACCGGACGGATGCCAGCGCCGCCACCCCAGTTGGAGTCAACGCGAGGCGCAGTGGTGTTGGACGAGCAGTTGCCGTTAGCCGGGTTGCAGGGGAAGACGAGCCCGACACCGGAGACCACAGTGAGCGGCGTAAGGTTGATGTCGTCGGCCGCCGTGGAGAGGTGGAGTGAACGCGAGCCGACGTAACCGACCGTCAGGATGAAGTTGTGGGAGAGCTCCTGCTCGACGTTGGCGCTCCAGTTGTAGACGGCCGCGCGCTTGGGATCCTGCTGGATGTAGCGGTTGCGGATGGCCTGGCGGTTGAAGTTGACGTTGGGGTCAGCGACGCCAGTGCCGAGGGTGGCGTTCTTGTCGGCACCGATGATCTGGAAGGGCGCGGTAGCGGCATCGTTGAGGCCGAACTCATAGGGCAGCGGCAGGACATCAAACATGCCGAATGCACCGTGGATTGCGGTCTTTCCGTTGCCGAAGACATCGTAGGCAAAGCCAAGGCGAGGCTGAATGTCCTTGGTGGTGGGGTTGCTGGCGAACTCGGTGCTGGTGCCGACGGGGCCGCAGGCTGTGGGGCTGGCCTGGCAACCCTGCAGCGTGGTGATCTGCTGGAAGGGAGCAGCGGCCACGGTGTAGCCGTTGACGGTATAGCCAGGAACGCTGCTGGCGTTGCCGGGCTTGGTGGTGGCCTCATAGCGTACGCCGAGGTTGAGCACGACGCGCTTGCTGATGGCCCAGTCATCCTGGAAGTAGCCGGCGAAGAGGCTCTCGCGGAGCTGGACTTCCGTGGAGCCGCCGGGGGCGAGAGCGTTGAGCTGATCGGCACCGTTGGCGAGGAACTTGGCGAGCGTGGAGTAGTTGTTCATGCGGCCGTTGGGGCTGAGCTGCTCCAGCACGTTGTAGCGCATGCGCTCAAACGCGAAGCCGACCTTGATGGACTGCTTGCCCTTGGTGATGAAGGCGTCGTCGTAAGCCTGGATGGAAGACCATACGTGGTTGAACTTGTTGAAGCCGTTGAGGCCGTAGGCGGTGGTCAGGCCGGAGACGGGAATCTGCGGCGGAGCAGCCGCGCCGGGTGCGATGGCGAGCTTAGGGTCAGTCGCCACGGCGTCGCCGGAGATGGGCGAGTTGATGAGGCCGGTGATGTGGCTGACGCCGACGCGCGCCGTATTGACGAGCGAGGGCGAAAAGATGTGCGTCTCTTCGATGGTGGCGAGCTGACGGCGGGAGAAGACCTGATGCGTGGCGTTGCCGAGCGGGTCCGTCTGCTGCTGCGGGCCGGAGTCAAAGAAGTAGGTAGCGTCGGCGGAGTCGGCGGCGCTGAACTTCTGGTCGAGGCGGCCGATGATGTAGTTCTCCGTGGCACTGGTGGGCTGGGAGGAGTTGAAGGACTGCACGCCGATGCCGCCGGGATTGGTGTCCGGCGAACCGGTGGGGGCGACGGGCCAGAGAGCAAGGTACGGCTGGATGGCCGCGACAGCCGCTGCGCGCGCGCCGGCGTTGGGCACGTTGATGGTAGTTCCGATGGACTGGCTCTGCCGGATGCCTTCGTAGTCTGCGAAGAGGAAGGTCTTGTCCTTGACGATGGGCCCGCCGGCGGCGCCGCCGAACTGGATGCGACGAATGATGGGATAGCCGGCGAAGGGGTCCTGCGCGTCGAAGACCTTGTCGCGGTCGAAGAAGTACGCCGAGCCGTGGACCTGGTTGGTGCCGGACTTGGTGATGGCGTTGATGACGGCGCCGGAGGTGCGGCCGTACTCGGAGGTGTAGCTGCTGGTGAGGACGGAGAACTGGTCGATGGCATCGACGCCGAGGTTGACGCCGGTGGCGCCGCCGGGAGCGGCGTTGGTGTAGTCGTTGATGACCATGCCGTTGACGCGGTAGGTGTTCTCGTTGGGGCGGTGGCCGCCGTCGGAGAGCTGGTTGCCAAAGCCGCGGTTACCCTTGTTGGCGGAGAAGCCGGTGGTGGCCTGGTTGGGCACCGAGGTGACGCCAGGCTGCAGCGTGGCGAGCGAGGTCCAATCGCGACCGTTGAGCGGAAGCTCGCGGACGGTGGTGCCGTCGACGGTGGCACCTACTGCGGAAGAAGAGGTCTCGACCGAAGCAGGTGTCGTGGTGACGACGACGGTCTCCTGCACGCCGCCGACGGTAAGTGCGGGGTTGAACGCGATCTCGGCACCAACGGTGAGAACGATATTCTTCTGCACGAGGGTGGAGAAGCCGGGTGCTGAGGTCTTGATCTCGTAGGTGCCGGGAGCGAGATTTGGCGCGGTGTAGAAGCCGCTGGCGTTCGTAGGCGTTGTGCGGGACTGGCCGGTAGCGAGATTATGAATCACGACGGTCGCGTTGGGGACGGCGGCACCGGAGGTATCAGTAACGGAACCGCTGAGCGTGGCACCAGCGACCTGGGCGGAGAGATCTGCGACGGCAGAGGTGAAGACGAGTAGCAGCAGAAGGCTCGCGGCGAAGAGCCAGCGGAGCGGACGGAGCGGGGTCGTACGCTGATGCGTGGTGCCAAAACTCATGTGTTGCCTCCGAAGTAAGTGGATCAAAATGGATACAACAGGAAGCCTTCTACGACCTGTCTCTGAAAACCCGGGCAGACGAATGGCAGAAACGTCCGCGAAGCCGCAGAGGCGGTGTTTTGGTATCCCTATTGAACTCGATTTTTGAGTCAACTAGTTTTGAGCCTTCGGAATGAACGAAGTCTGAATCGAAGATTAAAAAAGCTTTATGTTGCGCGTTATTCGGCCACCTGTGCGATAGGCGTGGGTTTATCGCGCAGATGGCGTGCGCGCAGGGGGCGCACGCCATGCCGAAGACGGTGAGGTTGACCTGCTGATACTGCGCTTGTGCAGAGGACGCGACGAGCAGGATGAGTAGAGCGGCGAATGTGTTCTTCAAGATGGATTCCTTTCAGCGGGCGCTGGTGTGGGAGGAGTATTTGAGATAGCTGATGTTGATGGCGAAGCGAACAGCTTCACGGCCGTAGACGTCCTGAGCGGCCTGCCGGTAGAGCGGCGCCTGAACACCGCCTTCGATGGCGAAGTATTTGTAGATGGCCAGCACGGAGGGCCACAGCCACAGCGAGGTCGAGGTGCTGTTCGGCAGTGGTAGAGCGCTAACCTGCACGCTGGAGTCTGGCTGTGGACCGGGCACGACGAGCGCAAGCGATGCCGTGGACTCGATGCGTTCGCCGATGCTGGTGACGGAGTGGAGAAAGCGCCAGGACGCGCCGGCAGACCACTCCCCACCGCTCATCATGCGGCTTTCGGGCAGGCTGCCCGCACCGAAGGAGGCAGGGACGAAGACGTTGAGCGTGAGGTGTGGTGTGAGTCCGTAGCCGACGCCGGTGCCGGTGGAGAGGTGCGTGCCCAGCGAACCGGAGCGGCCAAAGATGCCACTGTCGAAACTGAATTCGCGTTCGGAGTTGACGGGAGTGGCGTATCCGAAGACGGGGCCGTCGTCAGAGGCGAGCGCTGTGTTCGTCGCAAGGACGACACAGGCGAGAAGCAAGAGGAATTTCATGGAGACTCTTTAGGATCGAAGCAGATGGAAGCAGGCACACCAGAGGCGCGCAGATTCTTGCGATCATCGGAGCGAGATCAGATACGGAGGACGGTAGTTCGGGCTACCAGCAAGCCTGGAGGTGAGTGTGCCTCAGCAGCACGCGTCCGGCCAGAGCGAGTTTCGCGAATCTGCGGGAAGAGGTCAGCACAGCGTTTCGTGTACGAGCAGATCGAGTGCTCCGCGCGCCCTGAGGGTCTCCGCGACCGAGCAGCCAAGGTCTGCGGGGGCGATGCCGAGGGGAGCACGCTCGACGAGGTGGACGACCTGGTCGCCGTCGGGAGAGGCGATCATGGCGTGCAGGTGCCAGTGATCGTCGGCAGCATGGCAGTGAGCTCCGAGCGGAAGCTGGCAGCCGCCACCAAGGGCGTGGAGCACGGCGCGCTCGGCAGTCACCGCGAACTCGGCCGTGCAGTCATTGAGCGCGTTGACGGCGTTGTACAGGGCGTGATCGGCGGAGTTGTGTGGTACGCGGGTTTCAAGAGCGAGCGCACCCTGGCCCGGCGCGGGCGTGAGCTCGTCGATGGTGAAGCGCTGATGGACGTGCTCGGTGCGGCCGAGGCGGTCGAGACCGGCGCTCGCGAGTACGAGGGCATCGCACTGACCCTCCTCCCACTTGCGAAGGCGGGTGTCGATGTTGCCGCGCATGGCAACGAACTCGAGATCCGGGCGTAAGGCGAGGATCATGGCCTTGCGGCGCGGGCTGGTGGTGGCGACACGCGCGCCGGAAGGCAGCATGTGCAGGCCCCAGTGATCTTCGCAGACGAAGGCATCGCGTGCATCGGCACGGGGAGGAATGGCGGCGAGAGTAAAGCGCGGATCAAGCAGCGTGGGGAGATCTTTGAGCGAGTGCACGGCGAGGTCGATGCGGCCGGAGGCGAGAGCGTCCTCAATCTCCTTGATGAAGATGCCGGTGCCGTTGGGCGAGAGACCGTCGAGCGGCGTGCCATCAGCGTAGTTGGCGGGTGCGACAAAAGCGGGGTCCTGCATACGATCGCCGACGGTGCGGATCACTTCGATCTCGACGGTATGGCCGAGCGCACGGAGCTGCGCGGCGACGTGGTTGGCTTGCCAGAGCGCGAGCTGGGAGCCGCGCGAGCCGATGCGAAGGATGGGTATGCTCACAGCTACTAGGATACTTGGTTGCAGCGTGCGCTGCCTGTTGATTGTGGACGAGCAAGGGAGCCGATGACGCGCGGCTCAGTCTTCGGTGTCGGTGGGGGACTGCGATTTTGCGACGCTGCGCAGCGCAGCGATCTGTGAGTGGAGCAACTTCGCTGTGATGGATTTTGTGAGGCGGTCGATAGCCGCGAGCTGCACCTCGTTGAGCGGCTGGTCGGCGAGTTGCTGACGAATGCGCGCGATCTCGGCGAGGCGAGAGGCCTCGGCGTCGGCGAGCAACTGTTTGATGGCCTCGACGGCAGGTGCCTGCGAAAGACGCTCGGAGTAGCGCGAGACCTCGCTGGCGACGATGGACTCGGCAGCCTCGGCCTCTTTGCTGCGGCTGGCCTGGTTCTGCGCGGCGACCTGCTGCAGGTCGTCGATGTCGTAGACGAAGCAGCCTTCGAGCTTGTTGACCGTGGGCGCGACGTCGCGAGGAACGGCGATGTCGATGAAGAAGACGGGGCGGTTTTTGCGGCGCTGCAGCAGCGCGCGCGCGTGCTCGCGCTCGAAGATGTGCGTCGATGCGCCGAGTGCCATCGCGCCGGTGGAGGTGATGATGATGTCGGCGCGGTGCGACTGGTCGTGCAGCAGGGCGAAGGGGATCACGCCGGTGGTGATCTCCGGCGTGCGCAACGCGTCGGCGATCTTCTCTGCACGCGCTTCGGTGCGGTTGGAGACCAGCAGCGTGGTGCAACCTTGCTGGATGAGATGGCGCGCGGTGAGGTCGGACATCTTGCCGGCGCCGACGAGCAACACGGTCTTGCCGGCGAGCGAGCCGAAGATCTCGCGGGCGAGCTCCGCCGCAACCGACGCGATAGAGACGGTGGAGCTGCCGATGCGCGTCTCTGTACGCACACGCTTGGCGACGGAGAAGGCGCGCTGCAGCAGCGGATCGAGCGTGGAGCTGACGGCCCCGACCTCACGCGCGATGGACCAGGACTGCTTGACCTGACCGAGGATCTGAGCCTCGCCAACGACCATAGAGTCGAGCGAGCTGGCGACGCGGAAGAGATGACGAATGGCCTCGCGTTCGCGGAACTCGTAGAGATGGGGCTGAATATCGGTTGCGGGAATATTGAGGTAGTTGTGCAGGAACTCGGCGGGGCTGGGTGCGTCGCCGGGTTCGTGAACGGTGAGCAGCTCGACGCGGTTGCAGGTAGAGACGATGAGAGCCTCGCGCACACCGGGCTGGTGCGCGAGTGCACGGGTGGCGTCGGCAAGCCGCGTGAGTGGGATGGCGAGCCGCTCACGCACGTCGATGGGCGCGGTGGTGTGGTTGACGCCGAGGAGCAGCAGGCCTGAGCGCGCGGTGTCCGGCTTCGTGTTGTGGATCGTGTCGGCCATCGTTACGGTGCCTTGAAGCTGTGGACGGTGGAGAGCGAGTTCGCAGCCCAGACCGCGAGCACGCCCAGGAAGACGAAGCTGGAGAGATAGACCGCACGGCGTCCGCGCAGACCACTGTGGCGGCGGATGAAGATCATCAAGACGTATGCGACCCACATGGCGACCGAGAGCAGGACTTTGGGGTCGGCAAAGAAGGCAGGGCCGGTGATTTCGAGCGCCAGTACGGAGCCGATGAGCAGGCCGGCGGTCATGCACGGGAGGCCGAAGCGCAGCGAGTTGAGCGCGATCTGGTCAAGCGTTTCAAGCGGCGGCAACCACGCTGCAAAGCGCGAGAGCGGACGCGCGGTACGCTTCTGCTTGAGTCGGCGCTCCTGCACAAGGTAGAAGAGGCTGGCTATGAGCGAGAGAAAGAGTGCTGCATACGCAGCCAACAGCAACGCGATGTGCAGCATCAACCAGAGGCTGCGAGCCTGGCTGCCGAGCAGCAGCGGGTAGGCGAGCGTCTCGTGGCCGGGAATGAACGCTGGCACGATGGTGAGGAGCACGGCGATAGGCAGCAGAAAGATGCCGAAGGCGACTGTTCTGTAGCGCAGAGCAAGCAGCAGAAATGCGACGGCGAGCAGCAGGCCGAGGAGCGACAGTGTCTCATGCGTATCGACGGGCAGGGCGCGATGCGCGGCGTTGAGGGTCTCGGTGAGCGAGACGAAGTGGAAGAACGCGCCGGCGAGCGCGGCAGGCAGGGCGATGGACTTCCAGCGCGGCCGGTCGTAGAGCGCAGCGGGCAGCACCGCGAGCGCGGCGATGCCGTAGAGAGTGACTGCGAGCCTGAGCCAGAGGAGAGACATAGATGCCGTTCCGCGCGATGGATTGGCGCGAAATAACAGTATATCGCTGGCAGGATGCGAAGCGGAATTACCCGCGTCCAGCTCAGGCGTCGAATGCCAGGTCGCCTTTGAACCGCGGCGCGCGGCCAAGTCCCTCTTGCGTAGCCCTCGAATGAGCCAGCAAGGCTGCTGCTGCATGAACAAGCTGATGAACATCGGCCGGTGACGAGGCTGCGGCGACGCCAAAGTAAACCAGGCTCCGCTCCTCGCCAGGACGAAGGCGCAAGCCCTCCACACCTGCGCAGACCTGTTCTGCGAGCGCATTGGCGATGTACAGACTCGTCGCCGGCAGCAGCAATCCAAATCGTGCGTTGCCGAGATAGCACAGCGTGCTGTCAGATGCACCCCACTGGCTGAGATGGCGGGCGATCGGAAACAGATGATCGTCCGCGTGTTCAGGATCGGCGTCGGACTGAATGGCTTCAGCGACGTCAAGCAGCACCAGCGAAAGCGGATTCTCCGTAGAGACCAACGCTTCGCTGGAGGCCAGCGCATGCTCCAAACCTGCGCGGCCCTTCACCTGCGAGAGGGACATCAACTCATTGGCTATGGGCATTTCGTGGCGTGCGCGGATCGCTCCAGGTGTTGCATCCTCACGCTTCATGGCACGCAACCCGGTGCGAGCAAGGAAGCCGACGATCCCGAGGGTAATGCCGATTTGACCAAGGTGATGGTGCGCCGGCAGCAACGCCGTCGACAACCAGACGACCAGGCAACTCATGACAAAAGGGACGAGACTGCGTACGAGCTCCCGCTGCGGCCGTGAGATCGGGACAGCTGTCGGAGTGATGAGTCCGTGGAGAAGATAGACGGCGATGCCAACGCGAAGGGCGGTTGCAGTGAGCGACCAGGGGCTGGCCTCATGCTGGCGTAGCCAGAGAAACCCTATGTCGTTCGTGCAGACACACGAGACCAGACTGCCAGCGAGATACAGAGCAGCGCTGCGAAAGAATACGAGATCCGCCCTGGACGAAGCCGCCAGCGCGATCAACCCGAGCAGCAGCGAGATGGCCGACTCGAAGGTGAAGTGAGTCAGCAGCGTGAAGGTGTCCGTACGTGGCGAGATGATGGAATTGAGATACACGATACGCAAACCACAGAAGAAGAACGCCATGAAGACATCAAGTGACCGCTCAGGGACGCTTCGACTGGCTGAGGGCATGGTCAATGCCACGATGATGACGGTTCCACAGGCAGCCTGCAGGACAACGTCAACGGAGTTTAGAGGGATGCCTAAAAAGACTCCGAGACCCCCACGGATACAGTCGATGCTGCTGATACCGAGACCGATCGCAAAGAGCTGCCAGCGCAGCGCGGTTGCTCCTGCAGCTGCGTGGCTTTGCAGATAAAAGATCGCACTGCAGAGCAAAACGGCCAAACCGATAATGGGATAGATAAGCCCGTCTGCCCAGGTGGGCTTCGCCACTACGAGCGCCAGGTGCGCGGCCACCAGCGCGCAGCCGAGGTACAGGAGGAACATCGGATGCCGTTCGAGAGTCGAAGGCTCAGCCTCACGACGAACGATCCTGCTGGAATCTACAGCGTCCGAGCCAGACGACCCACGCGGGTCCAACAACCACGGAGCGATTTCGTACATACTTTCCCCCGTTCGAGAGCCGCGGGAAAGTGCTTGATGCTGCACGGAGTGTGCCGCATGGCACTCGCCCTAAGCTCCGTAGACTGAGAAGCATAGACCAATTTTCGGATATTTGCTGATCCTTTCGCAGAAATATCTGGACAGGCGTTGGACCTGGGCCGGGCTGTCGAGTCACGCACTGACCGATACTGCGGGATCAGGAGACTCCGATGATGACGTGAGGAGATGCCCTATCGCCGGCGTAGGCACAGGCTTCGGCATCGTGAAGCCGCGAAGCACTCGCTACAGCGCGGACTTGCCGGCGTCGTACGCGACGGACTGTTCGAGGTAGGACTGGAGCTTGGCTTCGATGAGCGAGAGTGGAAGCAGGCTGGGGCGGTCGATGATCTCGATGGAGAGCTTGCCGTCAGCGTGGGTGTAGCTGGCAGTGATGCCGTCTTTGGTGAGCGTGCCGGTGGGGCCGTTGAGGTGGATGCCGTTGGCGCGGAGGCGCTCGGTGGCGGAGAGGAACTGCGAGTCGGACATCGGGACTTGGATCATCGAGGACAAGTGTACTTCTTCGGCGGGTAGAAGCGCAGACTTCCTGCGTGAGTGACAAAGGATTCTGCCGAGGTTAGAGACAAGATATGCAATGGCAAACAAGGTATTCTGAGCGTTGCTATTGAAGCGCGAGGGCGATGACGACAGAGACGAAGGGGCAGGCCAACGACAGCGGTTTGACGCCGGCGATGCGGCAGTATTTTGCTGCCAAGAACGCGCATCCCGATGCCCTGCTCTTTTTCCGCATGGGCGACTTCTATGAGCTGTTCTACGACGATGCGGTGATTGCCGCGCGCGAGTTGCAGCTGACGCTGACCGCGCGCGACAAGGCGAAGAGTGTGCCGATGTGCGGGGTGCCGTACCACGCGGCGGGCGGGTATTTGCAACGGCTGCTGCGCAAGGGCTTTCGCGTAGCCATGTGCGACCAGATGGAAGACCCCAAGCTGGCCAAGACCGTAGTGCGCCGCGAGGTGACACGCGTGCTGACGCCGGGAACCGCCGTGGATGCAGCGCTGGAAGCCAGCGAGAGCCAGTGGTTGGCGAGCGTGGCAGCCGTGGGCTCCGCGACCGTGGGCGTGGCCGTGATTGACCTTTCCACCGGCGAGTTTCGTGCGTCGGAGTTTGCCGGCGCGAGTGCGTGGGCGCTGGCGCTCGATGAGCTGGCGCGGTTGCGGCCTGCGGAGATCCTCTTCGCGAAGGGCTCGGGATTTGGTACGACGAGCCAGAGCGTG
>JAJZFE010000281.1 GCA_021798655.1 Acidobacteriota bacterium
CCGTCAGCGGATCCTCAAACACCTTGGCAGCATGAAACCGCTCCGCGATCTCCTGCTTCTCTGACCTCCGGAAGTACCGACCACACATAGCCTTAGCCTAGCACCCACCGCCCTCCACCGCATCGTCCCCCGAAGAACCTGTCACCCCCCCAATCGCGCCCGAATCCTCCTAACGATAGGATTCGCAAAGAGATAATAGTTCCCAAGACTTGGCATAGTTACCCCCTCCAACTCTCTACAATTTAAATAGAGAATCTTGACGGACGCTTCCTGCCCAATGACCCCATCTCGTCCGTACAAAATCCAGGGGCCAACGGCCCCGAATGCGAGGAAGGGGGCAGACGGACTGCCATAGGTTCACCCCTAACTTGCTTCGCTGGAATACTTTAGCCAGAAAAGTACCCCGGGGAGCCCCTCACGCAGGAACGCCCGCGCCTCCAGCTGGAAGCGCGGGCGTCCTTGGGATTGATGGAAAACTAGTCGCGGTTATCGTCCAGCTCGCCTGTGTAGGTCGACTTGAACACCGAGTCCGCAGCCACCTCGGCCGCAGCCGCAGTCTCCGTGGCATCGCTCTTGATGTTCACCTGCAGGTGCGCCGACACCTCGCGGTGCAGCTTGATCGGCACATGGAACTCGCCCACCGACTTCAGCGGCTCTTCCAGGTGGATCTTGCGCCGGTCGACCTTGAAGCCCTGCGCCTCCAGCTCCGCCGCAATGTCCTGCGACGTAACCGAACCGAACAGGCGCTCGTTCTCGCCCGTCTTGCGCTCGAAGTTCAGCACCAGTTCATTCAGCTGAGCCGCCAATTCCTCGGCTCCGCCCTTCTCCGAGGCCGACTTGCGCAGCGACGCCGCCTTCATCTGCTCGATCACGGCCTTGTTCGCCACCGTGGCTTCCATCGCCAGTTTGCCCGGCAGCAGGTAGTTGCGGCCATATCCGTCGGCGACCTTCACCACATCGCCCCGGTGGCCCAGCTTGTTAATATCTTCCTTCAGAATGACTTCCATAACACGTCTCCAACGTACTCGGTTCGCGCCGCATCTCGACGCGGGTTGAACTAGAACTTCGCTGCAAACGGCAGCAGAGCAATCGCGCGGGCCTGCTTGATGGCGCGCGTCAGCTTACGCTGGAACGGAGCGCTGGTGCCGGTCAAACGGCGCGGAATGATCTTGCCGCGGTCCGACACGAACTGCTGCAGCAGGCGCACATCGCGGTAGCTGATCGTATCGATCTTCTCTACCGTGAACTTGCACACCTTCTTGCGGCGGAAGAACTTGCGTCCGCCCGCTCCGCCTGCACCGCCGCCGGCGCCAGCCGGACGCGGTGGCCGCGATCCGCCCGAACGTGGACCGCCCTGTCCTTGATAACCACCTGTGCGTGGTGCCGGGGCTGCACTGCCCTCGGTCGATGCCGCAGCCGGTGCCGCGGGTGCTGCCTGGTTCACTGTCTCGTCAGCCATGTTGCTTGTCCTTTGTCTGCCGATCGCGCTTGCGCCATCAGCCGGTTCTGCTGCTCTTGCTCCAGACCCGCTTCGGGGCCTCTGGACTGGATCTTCGTCACCTGACCGAAGATCGTGGAAGCATCTTGCAGCGTTGCGTTAGTCCTATCAGCAGACCGGAGTTGTCCAGTCTGCGAAGCTTGTGTTGCGTTCGCTGCCGCATCTGCCCTCGCTCTCGCGGGGGACCAGCATTACGAAGCGACGGCGGGCTCAGTCTCAGCAACCGGAGCGGTAACCTCGGCCGTCTCGGCAACTGCGGCCTCGGCCACAGGAGCAGCGACCTCGGCAGCAGCCTCCAGATTGACCTGCGGCTGGGCGCTGCGCTTCACATGCGCATCGCGATGTGCCTTGATCTTGGCCACGCGCTTGTCTTCCTCGTCCATGCGTACGGTGAGGAACTTGATCACCGGCTCAGAGACGCGCAGACGGCGCTCGATCTCGGAGACCAGCGACGCCGGAGCCTCGACAATCAGCAGAACGTAAAAGCCGTCGTTGAACTTCTTGACCGTATAGGCCAGACGGCGGCGACCCATCTTCTCGGTCGTCTTCACTGTGCCGCCGCCCGTGGTGATGTAGCCGGAGAACGTCTCGATGAGCTTGTCGAGCTCGGCCTCTTCAACATCGGGCCGAACGATAAACATGATTTCGTAGGTGCGATTCATCTCTACTTCTTTCTGCGGGGTTCTGCCCCGCACCGCTTCGGTTGCTACTTCCAGCCGAATCCGGTGTGGAAGATTATTGTTGCCAGTAAGTACGGTGAGCAGGGAGCAGAGAAAACCTGGATGATTCTAGTGCGATCCGTCTTCTCTACTCACTACTCGCTTTCCTGTTGAACTCATTCATTGCTGCGCCGACACCTTTTGTCAGCACAGCCTCGACCGCGCGTACAGCCTGGTCGAGCACCTCGTCCAGTGTTGCCAACTCCTGCTTGCGCATCGGCGTCAGCAGATAATCGGCACCACCGGCTTTCACCAGGCGTCCATCTTCGAGTGGTGGTTTACCCACTCCAATCCGGATGCGAAGCCAATCCTCTGTCCCCAGCATGCTGGAAACAGACTTGACGCCGTTGTGTCCATTCGCCGAACCCCTCTGCGCAATGCGCAGTGTGCCCAGCGGAAAATCCAGCTCGTCGTGGAGGACAATCAGATCCGCCACTTCGAGTTCCAACTCGTTCAACAGAGCGGCTACCGAAAGTCCGCTCAGGTTCATAAACGTCTCAGGCTTCGCCAGCAGGACATCGTGTCCTGCCAGCTTGGTCCGCACCGTTAACGCTCTACAGCGACGGTTGGCAACCTGCACATCGCATACGGCTGCGATGCGGTCGATGGC
>JAJZFE010000396.1 GCA_021798655.1 Acidobacteriota bacterium
AGATGCTGTGCGCGGCGCTCGAAGGTGGTGCGGGCGCGGCGGAGGATGGAGTCCGCGGTGAGGCTGGCGAGATGCTGGCGGAAGCGGAGGAGGTTGTAGCGGCTGGCGCGGGTGAGGCTGGCGTGGAGGCGGGTGAGGCGGTCGGCGATGGTGTGCTGGGCGGCGGTGAGGAGTTCGGCGGCGGCGGAGGGAGTGGGGGCGTGGAGATCGGCGGCGGCGTCGGCGATGGTGGTGTCGGTGGCGTGACCGATGCCGGTGATGACGGGGATGGAGCAGGCGGCGATGGAGCGGGCGACGATCTCGGCGTCGAAGCCGTGGAGGTCTTCCCAGGAGCCGCCGCCGCGGGCTACGAGGACGACGTCAACGCGCTCAGGATGGGTGGAAAACCAGTGGACGCCGGCGGCGACTTCGGAGGGGCAGTTGGGGCCTTGCACGGCGGCGGGATAGATGAGGATGCGGACCGAGGAGTGACGGCGGCGGCAGACCTTGACGATGTCGCGCAGCGCCGCGCCCTGCAGGCTGGTGACGACGCCGATGCAGCGGGGGAAGGGTGGCAGCGGTCGCGCGTTCTCGAAGAGGCCCTCGCGGCGGAGGCGGTCTTTGAGGGCTTGCGTGGCGGCGAGCAATGCGCCGAGGCCCGTTTGCTGCATGGTCTCGGCGACGAGCTGGAGTTGGCCGCGTGACTCATAGACGCTGAGCGAGCCGGAGATGCGGACGGCGTCGCCGTCTTTGGCTCGGAAGCGGAGCAGCGCCGCCTGACGGCGGAAGAGAACGATGGAGAGTTGAGCCTCGGCGTCCTTGAGCGTGAAGTAGCAGTGGCCGCTGGCCGCTGGCCGCCAGTTGGAGATTTCGCCTTCGACGGTGACGTGGTGGTGGGTGTGCTCGACGAGCGAGCGGACGCGCCGGACGAGTTCGCCTACGCTGAAGACGCCCTGCGCGGCGGGCGAGAGATCCTGCGCGGAGGCCTTCGCGGGCGGGGCGGGCTTTGATGCCGGTGATGCGGCCGGGGTGCGGAGGGCGCGGGATTGCTCGGCGAGGATATCGGCGGCGGTGACGTCCTGATCCTGCGTTGCGTTCTGCGGTGAGTCCGGTGCGGACGGGGAGGGTTTGGCCTCTGGCGTGAGGTCGAAGAGGGAGGGCGTCGCGCTGGGCTGGGCCGTGCGCGCGGAGGTGCGGCGCGTGCGGGTGCGGCGGAGATCGGCGAGGCTGGGGATGTCGTCAGGCATCTTGTGATGAGTGTACGACGCCTCGCCAACCTCTGAATCCAAACCTCACCAGCCGCGCCGCAATGGCCGGTTGGGCGTTGTCTGCTTCGTGCGCTTTAAGCTGTCTGGAGGAGTTCGTGGGCTTCGCGGAGGAGGATCTCGGGGCGGCAGGGTTTGCTGAGCAGCTTGAGCGGGCGCTGGGTGCGCGAGGCGTGCTGCTCGACCTTGATGACATTGCTGGCGTAGGCGGTGAGCATCAGGAGTTTGCAACTGGGCATCTCCTGCTGGAGGGTCTCGGCGAGTTGCAGGCCGTTTTCGTCGGGCATGGAGATATCGCAAAGCAGAAGTCCCGGCGTAAAGGTGCGGGCTCGTGCAAGGGCGTCGGCAGCGGAGTAGACGGCTTCGGACTCGTAGCCATTGGCTTGGAAGACAAGATTAAGTGTGTCGGCTACCAGACGGTCGTCATCGACGACTAGAACACGCTGTTTCATGAGACACCTCGGGCCCAGCTGCACTGAGGAAATCTGGTTGCTTTTGCGTGAGAGAGCGACGCCGAATACCGTACACGACGTCAGCCTTTAGCTATGATGTTAGACCCGACATACGGAAAAAAGCTAGACGCGCAATGCAAATTATTCAAGATTTATATTTTGTGGCCGAATAGCGTTAGAGTCGTTGTCATGCACACTGCTGCGGTCATCTTCGGTTGTTTGTTTCTGGCAGGGGTGCTGCTGGATGCCTTTCAGACGGTGATTCTGCCGCGGCGTCCGGTGGGACGGTTCCAGATTACGCGCGTGTTCTTCGCGGCTACCTGGTCGCCGTGGCGGTGGGTGAGCGGCCACTGGCCGGTGCGCCGCACGCGGGAGCAGATGTACAGCTTCTATGGGCCGCTGTCGCTGCTGCTGCTGTTTGTGCTGTGGGCGGCGTTGCTGGCGGCTGCGTATGCGCTGATCTACTTTGGAATGCACATGCCGTTCAACGATCCGATGCACCCGGTGACGGCGTTCGAGCGGCTGCGGAGTTGCCTGTACGTGAGCGGAACGACGCTGTTTACGCTGGGCCTCGGAGACGTGCAGCCAACAACGCATATGGCGCGGATGCTGATTGTGGTCGAGGCGGGGACGGGGCTGGGATTCGTGGCGCTGGTGATTGGCTATCTGCCAGTGCTGTACACGGCGTTCTCGACGCGCGAGATCTCCGTGGCGTTGCTGGATGCGCGCGCAGGCTCGCCCCCGACAGCCGGAGAACTGCTGTTCCGGCACAACTTCAACGGCGGCCACCATGCGCTGACGGCGCTGCTGGCGGAGTGGGAGCGGTGGTGCGCGGAGATGCTGGAGACGCATATCTCGTACCCGATTCTTTGCTACTACCGATCGCAGCACGATAACCAGAGCTGGCTGGCGGCGCTGACCGCCGTGCTCGATACGTGCGCTTTGCTGATTACGACGATCGAGGGACCGAGCACGCGGCAGGCACAGCTTACGTTTGCGATTGGACGGCATACGCTGGTGGATCTGGGCCATGTGTTTCAGCAGGAGCGCAGCGAGCAGCGGCTGCGCAGGGAGCCGCTCACGCGGCTGGGCGATGAGGAGTATTCGCGACTGTGCAGCCTGCTGGCTGAG
>JAJZFE010000414.1 GCA_021798655.1 Acidobacteriota bacterium
GCCCCCCGCGGCCTCACCCTCCACGACGTCCGCACCGCCGCCGGCTTCACCGGCCCGCTCACCGAGGTCCCACCACCCCTCGGCTACTACCACGCCTGGGTCGAGCTCCACATCGAACAGGGCCCGCTCCTCGAACGCGACGGAATCCAGCTCGGCATCGTCACCCACATCGCCGCCCCGGCCAGCTACCGTTTCACCGTCGAAGGCCACGGCGGCCACGCCGGCGCGCTCCTCATGCCCGACCGCCGCGACGCCCTCTGCGCCGCCTCCGAGCTCATCCTCTCCGTCGAGCGCCACACCCTCGCCGCCAACGCCGCCGCCAAAGAGGAAGGCCACTCCGGCGTAGACTCCGTCGCCACCATCGGCACGGTCCACGTCCATCCCGGCGCCGTCAACTCCGTCCCCTCCCGCGTCACGCTCATGCTCGACATCCGCGACACCGACCCCGAGCGCCGCGAGCACACCATGACCGCCCTCCGCGCCGACATCGCCGACATCGCCTCCCGCCGCGCCGTCCGCATCTCCGAAGAGCGCATCAACGCCGACCAGCCCGCCATCTCCAGCGACCACATCGTCGCCACCCTCGCCGCCCTCTGCGACGCCGACAACATCCCCTACCGCAAGCTCGTCTCCCGCGCCTACCACGACACCAGCTTCATGGCCCGCATCGCCCCCGTCGCCATGCTCTTCATCCCCTGCCGCGCCGGCGTCTCCCACCGCCCCGACGAATACTCCACCCCCGAGTCCATCGCCCTAGGCACCCGCATCCTGGCCCTGGCCCTGGCCCAACTCGCCAACGAATGATCTCCAGGTGCTAGGTGCCAGGTTCCAGGTGCCAGGTGCCAGGTTCCAGGTTCCAGGTTCCAGGTGCTAGGGACTAGGTTCTCAGTTATCAGTTCTCAGTCCGCAGTTCTCACGTCTCGTATCTCACATCTCGTATCTCACATCTCACCTCTCACCCCGATTTGCTTGTCATTCCCGCAGGGAATCCGCGTTTGCACTTGCCGTTGCCTGTTCTCCTCTGCGTCCTCTGCGCGCATCTCCTCTGCGCCCTCTGCGTTCCCGCCTTTGCCGCAGCGATGCGCCGCAGGCGCGAGCGTACCCACCTATCGTCACTGGCACAACCCCGTCATTTCAGCGACACTCACCTAGAACCTGAAACCTCATGATCGCCTCCATCAATCCCGCCACCAACGCCCACCTCCGCACCTTCCCCGCGCTCACGCCCGAGGCCCTTGAGCAGCGCCTCGCCCTCGCCGCCGACGCCGCCGCCACCTACCCGCAGCTTCGCCTCGACCAGCGCATCTTCTGGATGCGGCGTCTCGCCATGCTCCTCGAGTCCGACGCCGACGACCTCGCCGCCACGCTCACCGTCGAGATGGGCAAGCCCCTCGCCTCCGCCCGCGAAGAGGTCCTCAAGTGCGCCGCCTGCTGCCGCTACTACGCCGAGCACGCCCCCAGCCTCCTCGCCCCCGAGCACATCCCCACCGAACACGCCGCCACGCCTCTTGCAGAAAGCTACGTCCGCTTCGACCCCCTCGGCGTCGTCCTCGCCATCATGCCCTGGAACTTCCCTCTCTGGCAGGTCTTCCGCTTCCTCGCCCCCGCGCTCATGGCCGGCAACGTCGCCCTGCTCAAGCACGCGCCCAACGTCCCCCAGTGCGCCATCGCGATCGAGACCCTCGTCCGCCGCGCCGGCTTCCCCCGCGGCAGCTTCCAGGCCCTGCTCCTCGAAACCGAGCAGGTCGAGCGCGTCATCGCCGACCCCCGCATCGCCGCCATCACCCTCACCGGCTCCGAGGCCGCCGGCCGCGCCGTCGCCGCCCAGGCCGGCTGGTTCCTCAAAAAAACCGTCCTCGAACTCGGCGGCTCCGACCCCTTCCTCGTCATGCGCTCGGCCGACGTCATCGCCGCCGTCGACGCCGCCGTCCACGCCCGCTGCCTCAACAACGGCCAGTCCTGCATCGCCGCCAAACGCTTCATCCTCCACGACTCCATCTACGAGCCCTTCACCCGCCGCTTCACCGCCGCCATGGCCGCCCAGCCCGTCGGCGACCCCACCCTGCCCACCACCCAGCTCGGCCCCCTCGCCACGCCAAAGATCCTCGACGCACTCCTCGCCCAGATCGAAGCCGCCAAGGCCGCCGGAGGCACCGTCCTCACCGGCGGCGAACGCCTCCACCTCCCCGGCCCGCTCGCCTCCGGCAACTTCATCCAGCCCACCGTCATCGCCGGCGTCCCACCCACCGCCGAGGTCGCCCGGCAGGAGACCTTCGGCCCCCTCGCTCTCCTCTTCAAAGTCTCCACCATCGAAGAGGCCATCGCCCTCGCCAACAACACCCCCTTCGGCCTCGGCGCCAGCCTCTGGACCAACGACCTCACCGAGCAGCAGCGCTTCACCGCCGACCTCCAGTGCGGCGGCGTCTTCGTCAACACCCCCGTCGCCAGCGACCCACGCCTCCCCTTCGGCGGCATCAAGCACAGCGGCTACGGCCGCGAACTCGCCGCCGCCGGCATGAAGGAGTTCCTCAACGCCAAGACCGTCGTCGTCGCCGAACGCCCCGGCACACTCCGCCCCCAGCCCACCCTCTTCGAACCCTGAGACCCAGACAGACCGTTCGATCTCTCACCCAAAAATTGTGTTCGAATTTCCGGCTAAACTCTCCCTGTCAACCCCCAACCCCTCACCCAAGACCCGCAACCCATTCCCCACCAACGTCTTACCCTCTGAAAGCTAAAAACACATTTCCCCCACCCCACTCGCTACAATAGAAATAGGGGAAGCACTGAGATCGAGATTCGAGACGTG
>JAJZFE010000114.1 GCA_021798655.1 Acidobacteriota bacterium
AACATCACCCTCGACGGCCTGGATGATAACAGCCAGATCAACGGCTATGCCTTTACCGGCGTCCTTCGTTCCACGCTCGATTCCACGCAGGAGTTCCGCGTCACCACTTCAGACGGCAGCGCAAATGAAGGCCGCTCCTCTGGCGCGCAGGTCTCGCTTGTCACCAAGTCCGGCACCAACCACTTCCACGGCGCGGCCTACGAGTACTACCGCCCGACCAACACGGTCAGCAACAACTGGTTCCTGAAGAATTCGCAGTTGTCCGCCGGCCTGCCCAACGTACCGGCGAAGTATCTGCGCAACGTCTTCGGCGGAGCGCTCGGTGGCCCCATCAAGAAGGACAAGCTCTTCTTCTTCGGCAACTATGAGGGACTGCGCCAGGCGATCGACGATGTGGCTTCGGCAACTGTGCCCACCGCAGCATTCCAGAACGGCACTATCATGTATCAGGATGCGCAGGGCAACAACGACACGCTTACAACCGCGAACATCGCATCTCTCGATGCAAACTGCACATCGAGCGATTTCGACGGCTCTACGGTTTGCCCTTGGGGTCCAGGTGTCAACCCCAATGTGATTTCCTACTATAAGAACGTTCCAGTGGCAACCGGCGCGGCTTCCGGCGACGGCCTGAACAGCGGTTCGCTCTTCTTCCCAGTCAAGATTCCCACCACCCAGAACACCAGCATTCTCAAGCTGGACTACAACATGACGCAGACGCAGCAGGTCTTCATCCGCGGCAACTATCAGAAAGACACCTACGCGGGTGACGCAAATCTTCCAGGACAGCCTCCAGCTTCTGAGAAGGTCTACAACACCAAGGGCCTCGCTTTTGGCCACACCTGGAACCCGACGCCAAATATCGTGAACGACTTCCGCTACGGTTATGTCCGTCAGAGCTATGGTCTTTCAGGTCTAGGTTCTGGCCAGTACGTGGACTTCCGTTTTCTCACTCAGCCTGAGGCGCAGACGCGCAATACGATCAACGCCGTCCCCGTGCATAATATTGTCGATAATCTGACGATCACCAAAGGCAATCACACGATTTCGGTCGGCGTGAACTGGCGCCTGGTGCAGGACATCACTTCCTCGGATGCGGCTTCATTCAACGTCGCCAGCACCAATCCCTACTGGCTCGGCGGCAATCCTCCCAGCCCTACGACGCTGGGAAGTACGTACCCGGCTGTCAGCAGCGGATTCTCGAACTCCTATCAGATTGCATACGCAAGCATTCTAGGTACGGTTCCCTCGCTCACCAATACCTATAACTATGAAGTCAGCTCGCCCACCCAGGCCACGCTGCTCGGTACCGGCGCTTACATCCCACGCCACTATCTAGCTAACGAGATCGAAGGCTATGCGATGGATAGCTGGCGTGTTCTGCCAAATCTGACTGTGAGTGCAGGCGTGCGTTATGTCCTGCTTCAGACTCCCTATGAGGTCAACGGTCAGGAGATTGCGCCGACGATCAACACTCATAACTGGTTTAAGGAGCGAGGTTACGCTGCGGCAAAGGGCATCATCTCCGAGCCGATTCTCCAGTTCGCACCCGCTGGGAAGGCCAATGGCAAACCCGGTTACTGGCCAGAGAACAAGAACAACTTCGCACCGCGCTTTTCCGTCGCCTGGTCACCAGATGCAAAGACATCCATCCGCGCTGGTGCCGGCATTTACTATGATCACTACGGCGAGGCCCTCGTGCAGAACTTCAGCGCCAACGGCTCGTTCGGCTTGCAGACCAGTCTCACCAATCCAGCAGGCACACTCAGCTATACGTCAAGTTCGCGTTATAGCGCGTCGCCTCGCTTCACCGGCGAGCACAACCTGCCAAACATCCCAATTCAGGCTGCCGCGCAGACCGCGTCATTCCCGTATGCGCCTCCAACAGGAGGTTTTCTGATCACCTTCGGTGTGGACAACAGGCTAAAGACGCCGTACTCCGAGGCGTATAACCTCTCCTATCAGCGTGAGTTGCCCGGTGGCTTCCTCTTTGAGGAGGCCTACGTCGGTCGCTTTGGCCGTCACCTGCTCCAGCAGCTTGATCTCGCAGAACCGGTGGATTGGAACGACCCGCAGGGCGGTGGGGACTATTTCACGGCTGCCTCGCAACTCTCCAAGCTCGTCGATGAGCATCAAGGCTCGTTTTATTCGAATTATTACGGATATGGAAGCAGCAACGGCCAGGCTACACCTGTCTCCGTTCCGACGATCAAATACTTCGAGGATGTCTTCCCGCAGATGGCTAACCTGGACTTTCAGGGCGAGTCGGCAACGGAAGGCGTCTACAACAATGAGTGGGCACCGTATCGCTATACCTTCGGGGAGACAACGTCTCTGGCCGACATCGATTTCTACTGCATCTATGGAGGCTACTGCGCCAACGGCACTAGCAAGTTCTGGCAGAGCCAATTCTCTTCGCTCTATGCTTGGTCCACCATCGGAACCAGCTCTTACAACGCGTTGCAGGCTTCGCTTCGTCACCCTACGGCGCACGGCATCAGCTTCGACCTCAGCTATACACTCTCCAAGTCGCTGGACCTGAACTCCGGCACCGAGCGCGGCAGCGAGTTCTCCGTTGACTCGCTTGGCGGCTCTGCGATTCAGAACTCCTGGAACCCAAAGCTCAACAAAGGGCCGTCGGACTTCGACACCCGTCACCTGGTCAACTCTGACATGGTGTACGACCTTCCCGTCGGACGTGGCAAGTACTTCCTGGGCAGCGCGAACACCATGGTGGACAGCCTGGTGGGTGGGTGGACCTTTGCCGGCCTCTATCGCTGGACCAGCGGCCTTCCCTTCTCGCTCTTTG
>JAJZFE010000009.1 GCA_021798655.1 Acidobacteriota bacterium
CGCAACGCTGCCGCAGGTGGCCAAACACGGACTGCTGCTGCCGAAGCAGGGACGGCGGCGTGAGTCGTTGGACCTGCTGTTTGCACAGAACAAGGTGGTGCCCAGAATTGCGATGGAACTGGACTCCAGCGAGTTGCTGAAGCGATTGATCCTGGCGGGGATCGGCATCGGCTTTCTGCCGCGCATCAACATTCTTTCGGAGCTGAACCAGGGGCTGGTGGAGGTGGTGGAGATTGCCAGCCTGACGCTGCCGCGCAACCTGGGGTTGATCTCCCGGCACGACACGGAGCTTTCGCGAGCCGCAGAGGCCTTCTTCAGCTTTGCGACGGGTTCGGTGCGGCGGCTTGCGCGCGAGAGCACGGTCGATTCGAGCCTGGAGTTGCCGGAGGAGTAAGTCGGGCGAATGCTGCGAGGCGAACGCTACGGCGTGACCGCCGGGGTGAGGCGGATAGGTGCCTGCCAGAAGGTAGCTTTCTGCGTGGTGGGGTCGAGGACCGAGACCTGGCACTGATACTCGCCGGGGGCGAGCGCGTTGAGTGCGACCTGGAAGGCGAGCGGCACGGGTGAGACGCTGCCCGAAGCGGCAGGCGTGACGGCGACGGGTTTGGACTCGAAGACCTTTGCCTTGTCCTTGAAGAGCGTGACGTAGGCCACGAGCGGACGCATGGGGCCGGGGGCCTGCTCGTAGCCCTGCAGGTAGATGTAGAGCTCGCGGCCATTGCTGAAGACGCGGGTGACGCTGGGGATGAGCTTCTGTCCGTTGACGACGAGCGGGTTTGCGGCGGTGGCTTTGGCGAGGTCCTTGCCCTTCATGGCTTCGTAGACGGCGTCCTTCAGGTCGACGCGCTGGCCGCTGAGGACGACGGAGCTGGTGGGGACGGTGGCGGTCAGCTTGTTGAGGTTGGGGATGGTGAAGGTGGTCTGGTAGGTGCCGATGCGGCCGGTTTCGTCGTCGCGGGCGAGGAACTTAATCATGTAGCTGCCGGGGAGGAGCGTGAAGCCGGTGTCGTACTCGATGGGGCGATGGGCGAGCTCGGCGGCGGTGGCATCTGTGAGCTTGATGTTGACGTTGTCGCGGACGTTGGAGACAGTGTTGCCGCCGTAGATGTCCTTGATCTCGCCGACGAAGTCGATGAGGGTGCGCTCGGCGCCGCCGCGTTTGGCGAGAGCGAGCTCGCGGCCTGGGATCTTGACGACGATGGGGACGAAGTATTCGGCGCGGTTGAGCTGGAAGTAGTTGATCTCCATGGCGACGGTGAGGTCGGTGATGGGGTCGTCGAGCATGAGGGCGTCTTCGAGCTGACGCTCTTTGTCGGCGGTGTTGAAGCGGGCGAACTCCTTGCCGGCGTAGTAGCCGAGGCGGTAGTCGAGTTTGGCCTCGGCGGGGTGCGAGACGGCGACGTGGATCTTGCGGAAGCGTCCGTCGAGCGCGGTGTTGGTGGTGTAGTACTCGATGAGGTAGTAGTCGGAGATGGCGTGCTGGGCCTGGACGATGCCGTGGCCGAGGTCGTTGTCGTCGAGCAGGGCCTTGCCGCCGGTGTCGCCGGCGAGCGAAAAGAGGGTGTCCTGCGACTGCTGGAAGTTGGAGGTGTTGGCCAGCGCGGCGGTGCCGGAGTACATGCCCTGGTTGCCGGGCGAGCCCTGGGTGGCGTCGCCGAGCGGTGCGCTGGCGACGAGGCCGCGGGCGTCGATGGGCCAGAAGGAGACGCCGGCGCGGATGGCCGCATCGACGGTGGCGTGCAGCTGGGCCTGGTTGTCGACGCCGTTGAGGCGGAGGCCGCTGGCGAAGTAGAGCAGCGCCTTCTTCTCATTGAGCGCGCCGAGCATGGTGGCGGCGGTCTGCAGCGCGGAGAGCTGGCGATCGGTGTTGAAGACGTTGAACTCGCTGTCGTCCTGGCCGAAGGCTGCGCCGGTGTCGGCGCTGCTGGCGTCGTCCACGGAGTCGACGTTGCCCTGACCTTCGCCGACGACCATGGTCTGGAGAATGCTGAGCAGGCGGTTGCGGTCGCTGGAGAAGTCCTGCAGCACGTCGACGGCGCCGCCCTGGTAGCGGAGGATGGAGACGAGATCGACAGAGGTCATCTGGGTGCGGATGAACTTCTCCGCGGCTTCGAGGGCGCGGAGCTGGTCGCCGGGCGGCATGGCGGTCATGTCGAAGTAGAGCGCGAGGAGGCGGCGGTCCTTGTAGCGCGAGCTGTCGGCAGACTCCGGCGCGAGCTGGGTACGGGCGAGCTTGCGGAAGATGGTGACGGCTTCATCCTGCGGCCGCGAGGGCGGCAGCGGCGTGGCGGTGGTGGGCAGCGTCTGGTGCTCGCAGTAGCGGATCTTCTGCTCGATGCCGTCTTCGGTGAGCGTGAAGTCCGCAGCGGTGAGGCCGTCGACGAAGTGACCCTGCCTGTCCTTGACGGTGACGGCTTCGACGACGAGCTGCGAGTGGACCGAGAGCGTGTAGCTCTGCGTTGCGTTGGGGTCCTTGTTCTGGCCGATGGTCTGGGCGTGCGTGGGCACCAGGACGGCGAGCGATGCGAGGGCGGCGAGGATGAAAGCAGATCGCACGGTCAGAACCTCAGCCTTGCTGTGGTTTGGAGGCTGCGCATGGGGCCGGTGGCCGCGGGCAGGCCAAAGACGGGGTTGTCGACCGAGGGACTGATGGTGGTGTTGTAGCCCGTGAAGACGGCGTGGTTGAGCAGGTTGGTGGAGTTCACGCGGATGTCGAGGTTATAGGTCTTGAAGATGCGGAAGGTGCGCGAGAGGGAGGCGTCGAAGGTGAAGGAGCCGGGGCCGGTGATAGAG
>JAJZFE010000143.1 GCA_021798655.1 Acidobacteriota bacterium
CCGCATTCACCGCTGTCAGCAACCCCGAGTAGTTATGGAACGTGCCCGCAACCATCTCATCGGCCGTCACCGTCAGCCCGTCCATCGCCTTGGTCCCGCGCACCCGCAGCTGGTCTCCTGGCTTCACGTCCGTCAGCGCGCACGTCTTCGCGTCCGCAAAGCTCACCGAGCTGCCCGAGTAGTGCCGCACCACCGTCGCCGGCGTCACCACCACCGTCACCGTCTTCATCCCGCTCGAAAGCACCACCTTGCTTCCGGCCACATCCACGCTCTTCACAATCCCGCCCACGCCCTGCGTCCACGCCGACTCCTCCGCCGCGTGGCTCTGCGCAATCGCCGCCGCCTTCAGCAGATACACCTTCGTCGCCGTCAACGTCGTGCCCGCGTCCCCTGCCGTGCCCAGCACGATCGCCTTGTCGCCCACCGTCACATCCGCCAGCGAGCCCGCCACCGCATCCTTGGCCGACGCGCCCGGCGCCACGATCAGCACCTTCGCCCCCGCAGCCACCGTCACCGCGTAGTCCCGACCCGCCGCCGTCGTCAGCGTCAATCCGCTATCGCTCTTCGCCTTCACGGTGCCCGACTGGTGCGGGGCCGCCTGCGCCATCATCGCCACCGGCAGCATCAGCGCCGCCGCTGCCACCACGCTCATCGTCGTCGACTGTGCGGCCTGTACTCCGCACTTCAGCATCCAGCTCGTTCGCATCGTTCGTCTCTCAATCCCGTATCCCACCGGCACAGCCCCGCATCTGGCATCAGGCTGGGCTCACGGCAGGTCTAGGTATTGATACGAACGAGGTCAGCAAAAGTTTCTATGCAAACCAAACTTCACCGATGAAATCGGCTCCATCGCAAAGCGACGCAGCCACATCTCGCATCTCGTATCTCGCGTCTCACTTCTCCTCAACAGGCAGTTCCACCTTGCTCCCGCTGTAGATCGTCACCGTCTCCGCCTGGTACGCCTCCGCCGGAGCCTTCATGATGTTCTCCACGTACGTCTGCGGATTGCGGTCGTACAGCGGAAACCAGCTCGACTGCACCTCCACCATCACCTTGTGTCCCGGCAGAAACGTGTGGTCCACGCCATGCAGACTCCACTTGTACTCGGTCACCTCGCCCGGCTTCACCGCCTCCGGCTCTGTAAAGCTCCTGCGATACCGCCCGCGCAGAATCTCCTCCGCCACCATCAGCTGATACCCGCCTTCGCTCGCCGGATACACGTCCACCAGCTTCACAATCCAGTCCGCATCGCTGCCCGTCGTCGCAGCCTTCAGGTCCGCCACCACATCACCCGTCACGGTCATCGGCTTCTCCAGCACCGCAGTCGAGAAGTTCGCCAGGTCCTTGCGTCCACTCACAAACTGCTGGTCTTCCACCAGCCACGTCCGCCACGTCGACCCATCTCCATACGTGGACTGCACCGGCCGATGCCGATACGGCACCGGGTCCGCCGGATCCGCCACATACACCGCACTCTTCGTCTCTGCCTTTGGAGCCTTGAACGCGAGCCTGCCGTCACTCTCCAGATACGCATCCTGCTCGCGGAACCCGTCCTTCGGCGGCCACACCGCATACCGGTGCCACTGGTTCTCACCCGTCCTGAAACTCGCCGTGTCCTGTAGATCAAACCCCGGCTTGTCCTTCAGATACCGCTCGAAGAAAGGAGCCTCAATCTGCGCGCGATAGTACGCGCCCGTCTTCTGCCCGCCGAAGCTCACCTCGCCAAACTTGCCGCCCAGCCGGTCTCCCGGCCCGCGCGACCAGCCCCCGTGATTCCACGGCCCCAACACCAGAAACACACGATGCTGCGGATCATTCGCCGGCTCATTCGGCCGCAACGCCGCATACTCCGCCTGCGTGCCCCACATATCTTCCTGGTCCCAGTACCCACCCACCTCCAGCGTCGGAACCTCCGGCGCGTGCAGGTGCGTCTCCACCGCCATATCGCGCCAGAACTTCACATAGCTCGGCTGCGACAGAAACACCTTCGCCGTCGGCAGCTCCGTCATCCCCGCCGCCTTCGCCGCTCCCTCAAAGTTCACATGCTTCAGGAAGAACTCGTACTGGTCTTCCTTCGCGCTCTGCGGAACATCGGTCTTCTGCGCCTCCAGCTGCTGCACGTAGTCAAACCCGTACGTCTCGCGAAACGCGCCGTTGTGGAAGAAGTCATCGCCCAGCCAGATGTCCGTCATCGGTGCCTGCGGGCTGATCGCCTTCACCGCCGGATGCGCGTCGATCCCCGCCATCATCGCCAGAAACCCCGGATAGCTCACCCCCAGCACGCCCACGCGCCCGCTGTTGTTCGGCACATTCTTCAGCAGCCAGTCAATCGTGTCGTGCGTGTCCGTCGTCTCGTCCACATCCGTCTTCGTCGTGTGAGGCACAATCGGACGGTTCATCACAAACGTGCCTTCAGATTTGTACCGCCCGCGGATGTCCTGCCCCACATAGATGTACCCGCTCGTGGCCAGCTCCGGCTTGCTCAGCTTCACCATCACCGGCGTCATTCCGTCGACGCCGTACGGCGTCCGCTGCATCAGAAACGGCAGCGCCGCACCCGTCGTCGCGCTCCCCACCGGCCGCAGAATCACCGTATGCAGCGCCGCCCCATCGCGCATCGGAATCATCACCTCCGTACGCTCATACTCCGGCCCGTGATAGTCCTTCAGCAGCTCGGCCATCCGCGCCTGCTCCGCCGTCGGCTTCGTCGCAGGCAGAGGAGCCGTCTGCCCCACCGCCACACCCGCCATCACCACACACACCATCGCCGCCAAACCCAC
>JAJZFE010000181.1 GCA_021798655.1 Acidobacteriota bacterium
AAGACCTCAAGGTCTTTGTGGACGCGACCAGTGCCATGTACCTGAACGGCTGCACGGTGGACTACGTGGAGACACTCGAAGCGGCAGGGTTCAAGTTCGAGAATCCGCAGGTGAAGTCGACCTGTGGCTGCGGCTCCAGCTTCAGCGTGTAATTTCGCTCCACCTCGGCTCCGAGGAAAGGCTTAGGAAAGGCTTCGCTGCGGCGAAGCCTTTCTGCGTAGACGCAAAACGTTCCGTCGACCGTCTAAGATGGTGAAGGCTCTGGAAGGTGAAGACCCCGCTGAGGACGAAGCTGCTGCCTGCATGAATGAGTACAACGTAAAGCTCGCCGACGAACGAGGACGGATTCTGGAGCAGGTTCACGCGGCCGCAACGGCCGAGGAGCTGCACAGCCGGTTTACGCAGGCCGGGTATCTGGTCTACTCCGTCAAGCCACGTTCGGCGCTCGGCGGGTCGAGCAAGAAGAAGATCAAGCTGGACACGTTCCTGGTCTTCAACCAGCAGTTTCTGACGCTGATCCGGGCCGGTCTGCCGATCCTCGGCTCGCTCGATCTGCTGGCGCGGCGGCAGAAGGACCTGAGCTTCCGCGCGCAGCTGGAGGACGTCACAGCCCGCGTGAAGACCGGCCAGTCGCTCTCCGAGGCCTTTGATGCGCAGGGCACCACGCCGCTGGTGTACACCACCACGCTGCTGGCCGGCGAGCGCTCGGGCAACCTGGAAGAGGTGCTGCAGCGTTACCTGGACTTCCAGCGCGTCTCGCTTACCTTCCGCAAGAAGCTCAAGGCCAGCCTGATCTATCCGGCGTTCCTGATTGTGATGGTGATCGGGCTGTTCATCTTTCTGATCACGTTTGTGGTGCCGCGGTTTGCGGACCTCTACAACCAGCTCGGCACCAAGCTGCCGGAGCTGACGCTGCTGCTGCTGGCGCTGGGCCAGAACGTGCAGCACTACGGCATCTACGCGGTGCCGGTGATCGCGGCGGTGATCTGGGGCGCGATCCGCTGGGCCAAGACCGATGCGGGAGACTCGGTGATTGACCGCGTGCGCATCTCGCTGCCGGTGGTCGGCGGCGTCTGGCTGAAGTATCAGGTGGGTCTGTTCTCGCGCACGCTGGCGACGCTGCTGACGGGCGGGCTGCCGCTGGTGCCCAGCCTTGAGACGGCGGCGAAGTCGATCGAGTCACGCCAGATTGCAAAGGCCGTCTACCGGTCCGTGGAGACGGTTCGCGAAGGCAAGGGCCTCTCCAACAGCCTCAGCCAGACGGGCGTGTTTCCGGAGCTTGCGATCGAGATGATCGAAGTCGGCGAGAGCACCGGCGCGCTGCCGCAGATGCTCAACTCCGTGGCCGAGTTCTTCGAAGAAGATGTGCAGACCTCGCTGGCCGCGATCATGAGCCTGATCGAGCCGGTCATCCTGATCGGTATGGGTATCGTCGTGGTGATTGTGTTGATCGCGCTGTATCTGCCGATCTTCAGTTTGAACGGCGTTGGCGGTGGCTAACGCGAGATGTTTCGAAGAGTTTTGTAGCTCTCTTTTTGCAGCTCCGAAGGTGGAGGAAACACGATGGCCAGTCCAGTTCCTGTAGTGCAGCCGTATGCGAACGACGCGATGAATGAGACCGAGCGGGCGCAGATGCTTGCGCGCCGCTATCATGCCGACTTTGTCGATTTGAAGAACTTCAAGATCCAGCATGAGCTGTTCAAGAGCGTGCCGGTGGACATGATGTTCCGCTACAACTTCGTGCCGCTGGAGCAGAGCGAAGGCAAGCTGGCGATCGCTGTGGCCGACCCGTCGCGGCTGATGGTGATCGACGAGATCGCCGGCCTGCTGGGTGCGCGCATTGTGACCCGCGTGGCGACGCTGAGCCAGATCACGGACCTGCTGAAGAAGAATGAGCAGAGCCAGCGCGTGCTCGATGAGGCCAGCGAGGGCCTTGCGTTCGACGTGCTCACCAGCTCGGAGAACGCCGAAGAGACGCTGTCGATCCAGAAGCTGACGGCGGATGAAGATATTTCGCCGATCATCCGGCTGGTGGATACGACGATCTTTACTGCGCTGGAGAAGCGCGCGAGCGATATTCACCTGGAGACGTTCGACGACTCGCTGCTGGTGAAGTACCGCATCGATGGCGTGCTGCAGCAGGCGATGGCGCCGATTGCGCGCGAGCACCACCAGACGATTCTGTCGCGCATCAAGGTGATGAGCGAGCTGGACATTGCGGAGCGGCGCGTGCCGCAGGACGGGCGCTTCCGTGTGCGCTACAAGGGCCGGCTGATCGACTTCCGCGTGAGCATCATGCCCACGGTTCACGGCGAAAATGCGGTGCTCCGCGTGCTCGACAAGGAATCGATGTCCGAGAAGTTCACCAAGCTCTCACTGGACGTGGTGGGCTTTGCGGAGAAGGACCTGACGCGTTTTCGACGGTACATCAAGGAGCCGTACGGCATGGTGCTGGTAACCGGGCCCACAGGCTCGGGCAAGACGACCACGCTCTATGCGGCGCTTAACGAGATTAAGAGCGAAGAGGACAAGATCATCACCATCGAGGATCCGGTGGAGTACCAGATTCGCGGCATCACGCAGATTCCTGTGAACGAGAAGAAAGGTCTCACGTTTGCTCGCGGCCTGCGCTCGATCCTGCGTCACGATCCGGACAAGATTCTGGTCGGCGAGATTCGCGACGCGGAGACGGCACAGATTGCGATCAACTCGGCCCTGACAGGACACCTGGTGTTCACGACCGTTCACGCGAACAATGTGGTCGATGTGCTGGGTCGAT
>JAJZFE010000456.1 GCA_021798655.1 Acidobacteriota bacterium
CACGCATCACCCGTTGCGGCGACGTGACCGCCAGCGCCAGCAGCAACACATACGCAAACAGACCCACCTGGATGAACCGCCGCCGTATGACGTCATCCACCATCGTGGGCCAGATGAGCTTCAACTGGTTCCACGGCTCCAGCAGATGCCCCGCACGCAGCCCGGCCACAGCAGTGGGCACATCATAGCCGCTGAACAGCAGCACATACGTCAGCAGATGCAGCGTCGCGTAGAAGAACGCATACAACCCCACCATGCGGCGAAAGCGAATCAGCCACGCCAGCGACGCGTGCAGACGACGCACCGGCGTGATCGCCAGATCGGTCAGCAGGATCCACAGCGCCCAGTTCCCCGTGAAGTGCGTGATGTAGTTCACCGGATCGGCCATCAAGGCCAGCGAGCCGCTGCGATACACCTGCAGCAGATACACCGCCGGCAACAGGCACGCGATGTGCACAACGATCTTCATAGAGGCAATCGTGCGTGTCGGCATCAGTAGTTCTTCCGCAGGTCCATGCCGGCATACATCGACGCCACCTGGTCCGCGTAACCGTTGAACGGCAGCGTCGGCACCACCTTCGGGAAGACGCTGTTCGTATTCAGCAGCCGCTCATGCGCCTGCGACCAGCGCGGATGGTCCACACTCGGATTCACATTCGAGTAGAACCCATACTCATCCGACGCGAGTTCGTTCCACGTCGTCGGCGGCATCTTGTCAACGAACTTGATGCGCACAATCGACTTCGCCGACTTGAAGCCATACTTCCACGGCACGATCACACGCACAGGCGCGCCCTGCTGGTTCGCCAGCGTCTGCCCATAGCTGCCGAAGGTCAACAGCGTCAGCGGATTCATCGCCTCGTCCATCCGCAGGCCTTCGCTATACGGCCACGGAATCCCGCCCGGCAGCATCTCCGTCTTGGAGTCTTCCAGCGAGATAAACTGCACAAACTTCGCGCTGGGCAGCGGGTTGGCCACCTTGATCAGCTCCGACAGCGAGTACCCGTCCCACGGAATCACCATCGACCACGCTTCGACGCAGCGGAACCGATACACGCGCTGCTCCATCGTGCTCAGGCTCGCCAGCTTGCCCAGGTCCATCACCTGCGGATTCTTGCACAGGCCCTCGATCTTCACCGACCACGGATACGTCTTCAGCGTGTGCGCGTTGCGTGCGGGGTCGCTCTTGTCTTCGCCAAACTCGTAAAAATTGTTATAGCTCTTGGCCTTTGACTCCGGCGTTGTGGCGCGATCGGGCACAGCATACGGCGTGGTCACAAACTTCAGCGGCGACTCGCCCAGCGCCCTCTGCGGCAGCCCTGCGGTCGCGGCTGCAACACCGGCCGCACCCAACCCCGCCAGCACGCGCCGACGCGTCATCTTGTACGACTCAAAGACTTCCTGCGGCGTAATCTCGGACGACGGTATCGGTGTTTCGGTACGAATCAGCATCTGCGCTCCTTCGCTCTTTCAATGCGGCGTGGTTCCTGCTGTCAGTTTAGACACACAAACGGCTCACTGGTTACAGTACGTCGCCGGGGGCCTCGCTGGATGGCAAAACTACCCGCGCGAATGTCGATCGCACTACAAAAAACACCGAACCCACCAACGCCACGACTGCCGCCAACAGCAACTCGCGATGGAAGTTCGGCCGCGAGACGACGATATAGCCAAAGCCCGCCAGCGCCAGCAACGGCGGCAACGGATACAGCCACAGCCGGAACGGCCTCGGCAGCTCCGGATGGCGCAGCCGCAGCACGATCACGCCGATGTGCTGCAGCGAAAACTGCAGCACGATCCGCAGCACCACCAGCGCTGCAATCACGTCCGCCAGCGAAAAGAAGCAGAACAGGCACGCCATGCCGCCCAGCGCCAGCAGCGAAACATAGGGAAAGCCGCGCGTGGAATGCAGCCTGCCGAAGACCGCCGGAAAGTTGCCATCGCGCGCCGCCGCAAACGGAATCCGCGAGTAGCCCAGCAGCAGCGAGAAGACGCTTGCAAACGCCGTCACCATCACCATCACCGCGGCCAGCTTGCCCAGCAGCAGCGCCGCGTGTGCGCCGAGCGCAGGCGCGTAGGCCACCCGCATCAGCTCGGCAATAAGCGCCCTGCGTCCGTCCATGCTGCCGCCTGCAGCGATGACCGCCGGCGCACCCAGCACCGCCAGCACGCTCGCATTCAACGCCAGATACAGCGCCGCCACCATCACGATCGAGATCAACACAGCGCGCGGAATCGTTCGTCCCGGCTCGCGCGTCTCGCCGCCCAGGAACGTCACGTTGTAGTAGCCCCAATAGTCGTACGTAGCCACCAGCATCGCCGAACCCAGCCCGGCAAAGAAGCCATGATCCAGCCGAAAGGCTCCCGGCGTAAACGCGAACACCTGCGCGATATGCCCCCGCAGCAGCCCGGTCGCAATCGCCCAGCCCAGCGTCAGCAGCACCACCGTCAGCAGCACCGCGCCCAGCACCCGCACCTGTGCAAGCCGCCGATACAGCAGCGCCACCGCCAGCAGCACCGTGCCAATCGCCAGCCACGTTGCGACGCCCGCCGTCACGCCAAACCGATACACCCCCAGGTGCAGCACATGCACGGCAGCGTGAGACACCAGCTTCGGCGAAAGATACCCTGCGTACTCCGCCAGCCCGATGCAACCGCTCGCCACCGACAGCGGCGCGGAGATGCAGAGCTGAAACACAAACAGGAAGCTGAGCCAGCGTCCCATCCGTCCGGGAAAGATCTTCGCCAGGTAGTGGTACGTTCCACCAGATCGGAA
>JAJZFE010000075.1 GCA_021798655.1 Acidobacteriota bacterium
CGAGCAGACCGAAGATCGCCATTCGCAGAGCGTTGGGCCAGGAGGCGCGCTGCAGCGCGTAGCGCAGACCGGCGGACCAGCAGAGCATGAGGAAGAGCGCGAAGAGCGGAGTGCCGAAGCAGGCGTCGGTGAGGCCGTTGAAGGGGCCTGCGATGAGGTAGAGCGCGGCGGCGGCGGAGAGCCAGCGGCCGCCGCCGAGACGCCGCGCAGCAGGGTAGAGCAGGGCGACCGTGGTGGTCTGCGCGAGGATGTTGATCCAGCGGCTGGCGGTGACGACGTCGAGGTGTGCGAGCCGCGCGAGGGCCGCGGTGAGCACCATGTAGAGGAAGTCGGTGGCGCCGTCGATGGGAGCCTGGTTGAGGCTCCAGCGGATGCCGTGGCCGGCGGCGAGGTTCTGCGAGTAGCGCAGGAGCATGGCCGCGTCTTCCATGGGCGTCCAGGACCAGTGGACCTGCAGCGCGATGGAGAGGCAGGAGACGGCGAGCAGCGCGGCGAGGAGCAGCGTGTCGTGGCGTTGCCAGCGGGAGGGTGAGGTGGTCATGCGCGGGATGGGTCTCCGTAGGCCAGTATAGGTTCCTGCGGGAGCAGCGGTGGGGTGGCAGGTTTCGTTACGAGTTACGAGTCTTGGGTTTCGGGTTCCGAGTTTGGGGTTGTGGTGGTCTTGCGGAGCTTGCGCGCGGCTTCCCGGTCGACCGGGGAGGCGGCGGTGGGTGGGCCGAGGACGATGCGTGCGGCTCCGTTGAGGATGCGGCGGAGGGGCCAGTCGTGGTTGTGGGTGGGGAGGAAGACCTCTCCGGTGCGCTGCTTTTCGGGGCGGTAGTACCAGCGGCGGAGGAGTGAGAGCGCGTCGCAGAGTTCGTCGAGCGGTGCGGGGGTGGTGGTCTGTGCGGTGAGGGCTTCGAGGAGCGCGCGGGTGCGGTCTTCGGGGCTCTGCGGGGTGGCGGCGCTGTCGAGCGGGATGGGCGCGAGCATGAGCGGTTGCGCGAAGAGGCTGGTGCCGACCTCGGTCTGCTCGCGGACGGCGCGGACGCCGAGGGTGGAGAGCGGCGCGGGGCCGGTGAGGTGGCCGTGCTGGAAGAGGAAGACCGCGGCGGAGTCGTCGTGTGTGGCCGAGCTTTGCAGGATGAGCGCGCGGAGGCTGGTGAGCGGTGCGATGAGTTCGTCGGCGAGCAGGGCGGTGGCGCGGACCTTCTCGTAGCGGGTGTGGAGGGCGGCGGCGGTCTCGAAGTCGAGTGCGTCGCTGGCGGCGTCGCGTTGCGCGGCGATGTCGTCGAGCAGGGACTGGCCGCGGGTGCGGAAGAAGTCGAGAACGCGGGTGGCTTCGGCGGCGTACTCGGCGGGGGCGCAGGCGACGGGGTTTGCGGGTTGGCCGTCGGCGGCAGCGCCTTTGCAGGGCATGAGGCACTTGTTCATCTCGCCGTAGACGCAGCCGGGGTGGTCGGGAAAGGGGGCGAGGTCTTCGTGGCAGCGGCGGAGCTTGAAGAGATCGAGAACGGAGTCGCAGTAGCGTTCGGCGGCGGCGCGCGAGGGGAAGGGCCCAAAGGATTCGGCGAGGGATTTTTTGCTGAGGCGGTTGGTGACGTAGGCGCGGGGGTGCGCGGCCTGCAGGGTGATGCGGATGAGAAAGGGCGTGTGCAGGCGGAGGCGCTTGCGGGCCTGCTCGACGCCGAAGGCGAGGCGCGAGGCGTGGTAGAGCAGCAGGGTGGATTCGAAGTCGGAGCCGGTGCGGGTGTAGTCGATGGAGCGGACGCGGTCGCGGAGGTTGAGGCGTTTGGAGAGGACGGGCGCGCCGTGCTCGTCGAGTGCCTCGGGCGGTGCGAGCAGGCGGCGGAGGCGACGGCGGAGGTCGGCGGTGTGGGTGATGTAGGGTTCGGCTGGAGTGCCGTCGGCCGCAGGCGCGCCGCGTAACGAGAAGACGCCGGGGGCCGCAGGGACGGAGCGGAGGAGCGCGTCGGCGTCGGCGGGGGTGAAGTCGATGTGGTGCGTGAAGAGCGGCGCGGGCATCAGGGGAGATTGTAGACGGTGTGTGGAGGCGGCCGTATACTGCGTGCATGGAAGTGATCCTGACACCGGAGCTGGAGCGGCTGATCCAACGCAAGCTGGACAGCGGTCAGTATGAAAGTCCGCAGGCGGTTGTTGAATCGGCTGTCCATCGGCTTGAGGAAGAGGATGCGGAGTTTGGCTGGAGCAGCGCTGAACTGCAGGCCGCTGTGGATGTGGGCTGGGAGCAGGCGGAGCGCGGCGAGGGGATGTCCGCAACCGAGGCCCGCAGCGAGCTGGCGAGACTGAGATCTGAACGCCGCCGTGCCTGATTTTCAGATCGTGCCGCAGGCATTCGCGGATTTGAATGCGATCACACAGTACATCGAAGAGCGGGAGAGCGAACGAGCAGCGTTGCGTGTGGAGAGCAGGCTGTTTGATGCGTTTGAGATGCTGGCACACCTGCCGCAGGTAGGGCATCGTCGCCGCGACCTGAAACAGCGGGAGCTTCGCTTCTACCGCGTGTACCGGTACATGATCGTCTTTCGTCGCGAGCCGGATGTGGTTGTTCTACGCGTGCTGCACGGCGCAAGAGATATGGCACGGATTCTGAAACAGCTCTAGAGGGTGTTATGAAGTTGCGAGCTTGATGAGTCTGCTGGTCATGAGGATGGCGAAGGCGATGAAGTGTATTCCTTTGAGGGTTTGTGGGAGTCGTTCATAGTCTCTGGCGAGGCGTCTGAAGCGAGCGGCCCAGGCAAAGGAGCGTTCGACCACCCATCGGCG
>JAJZFE010000314.1 GCA_021798655.1 Acidobacteriota bacterium
AGCGTTGCTGCCAATGGCGATGAGTACCGGCTTTGGGCTATTGAGAAATGGCGCCCAGAACGACGTTACCAATCTGTCCGGCAGTGAGCGGCGATAGCGCACAACGATTGCTGTGGCGATCAGCGCGAGCACCACAGCGGATGCGGCGATCATCCAGGGAGTGTAGCTCCGCTTTGTCGCCCACGTGGATGTTTGGTCCCGCTTCACTTCGAGAGCAGGGAGCGACGAAGCAGCAACCGCTTCGGGGGACGGAGAGACGACCTGCGGTGGCTCTTCCATGACAGTAGCGGCAGGTTGCGGCGCTACGGAATCCCGCTCCCAGATGAAGCTGGCGCGGTAAGAACCTGAGGGGATCTGGATGGTGACCCGCGGCGGCTGCTCCAGCGACTGGTAATACTGCGCGAGTCGTTTGCGGACCTCGGCGGCGCGGATGCGAACCACGGGATCATCACCGGTGTCGTAGCCTGTCGACCGACCGAAGACGGCGTTGCCGATGACGCGCTCCTTCAGTGAGCCTTCGTCGCCGCGGAGAGAATGGGTGACAACATAGCTGAGAAACCCCCTGCACTGTTGCGAGCCGCGGAAGGGAACGCTGGCC
Source organism: Acidobacteriota bacterium (assembly GCA_021798655.1). The sequence goes on from JAJZFE010000314.1 coordinate 599, forward strand.
ATGACCGCATCCAGTTCACGGCGAAGCGTCTCCTGTTCCTCGATAGAGGAGTGGCCGAGCGACGAAGATAGTTCGGCATTTGGAGTACGCGACATGTGCGAGCAGTAACCTGAGAGGTATGTTACGTCGCGCCACCAGCAGAGTCAAGCCAATAAAATCATGCGTTTACCCATAAAATACCGTTGCGTACAGGGTACCGAACGTTGCCAACTGTATCGTCCATCTATTTTAGTTCTCGACGACAAGAAAAAGCCCAGCAGGGCGCAGTGCACCAGGAAGTGCAGCAGGAGTTGAAGAGGATGCCGGCCAGATTGACAGCAGAGAGACGTGGGTACGGGGTGCGGCTGATGATCTGCGGCGTGCTGCTGATCGCAGTAGCGGGTGCGATTCATGCGCAAGGGCCGTATCCATTTCAAGACAGCAAGCTGCCGGCAGAGCAGCGGATCAGCGACCTGATTGGGCGGATGACTCTGGGGGAGAAGATCGATGCGTTGAGCACGAACCCGAGTGTCCCGCGACTCGGCGTGACAGGCACAGGGCACGTTGAGGGGCTGCATGGACTTGCGCTGGGCGGCCCGGGTGGGTGGGAAGGCCGGGACCTCACGGTGATTCCAACGACGCAGTTTCCGCAGGCGCGCGGCCTGGGGCAGACCTGGGACCCGGAGTTGCTGAGGCTGCTGGCGGGACAGGAGGCGCAGGAGACGGCGTATGCGTTTGGCAAGTATCACCGGGGGGGCCGCGTGGTGCGCGCACCGAACGCAGACCTGAGCCGCGATCCGCGCTGGGGCCGCAGCGAAGAGAGCTATGGCGAGGATCCATTTCTAGTGGGAACGATGGCTACGGCGTTCACGCAGGGCCTGCAGGGGAGCGATACCCGCTACTGGATCACGTCGTCATTGCTCAAGCATTTCCTGGCCAACAGCAATGAAGACCTTCGCGACAGCTCATCGTCGGACTTCGATGAGCGGCTCTTTCGCGAGTACTACTCCGTGCCGTTTCGAATGGCTATTCAGCAAGGTCACGCCGATGCCATGATGACCTCCTACAACGCATGGAACGGGACGCCGATGGAGGTCAATCCGGTGTTGCGCTCGGTGGTGATGAAGCAGTGGGGTTTCGATGGCATTCTATGTACGGACGGCGGTGCGCTCACGAACCTTGTGAAGAAGCACAAGGCGTATCCCGACATGGCACACGCGGCCGCGGCTTCGATCCATGCAGGGATTAACCAGTTTTTAGATGACTACCGTCAGCCGGTGCGGGATGCTGTCGCGCAGGGACTTGTGACCGAAGATGAGATTTCGGAAGACATTCGCGGACCGTTTCGTGTGATGTTGCGCCTGGGAATGCTGGACGCGCCGGCTTCCACGCCCTATGACACGATCGGTGAGAGAACGTTGCCGGGTTCGGATCCGTGGTGGTCGCCACAGGCCCGCGCGCTCGCCCGTCGTGCGACAGATGAGTCGATTGTGCTGCTGAAAAACAGTGCTGGTCTGCTGCCGTTGCAGCATCCGGCATCGATTGCGGTCATTGGCCCTCTGGCAAACCGTGTTGCGCTGGATTGGTACAGCGGCACGCCACCGTTCATTGTGACGCCGTTGGAGGGAATACGGGCGCGCGCAGGCAATGGGCTGGTGAGCTACTCCGACGGCGGCGATCTTACTGCGGCTGCGCAAACGGCAAAGGCAGCGGATGTGGCCGTCGTGATTGTGGGGAACCATCCGACGTGCGATGCGGGCTGGTTCAAGTGCGCTCTTCCCAGTGAGGGTAAGGAAGCCATTGATCGCAAGTCGCTCACGCTGGAGCAGGAGTCGCTGGTGAAGGCCGTGATCGCAGCCAACCCGCACACGGTGGTGGTGTTGCAGACGAGCTTTCCTTACACGACGGTGTGGACCGAAGCGAACGCTCAGGCGATTGTGCAGATGACACACAACAGCGAAGAGCAAGGCAATGGACTGGCAGACGTTCTCTTCGGCGACTACAACCCTGCCGGGCGACTGACGCAAACCTGGGTCAGCGATATTGCGCAGCTGCCGCCGATGATGGACTACGACGTGCGTCATGGTCGCACGTATCTCTATCTTCAGACCAAGCCGCTCTATCCCTTCGGCTATGGTCTCAGCTACACCAGCTTTCGCTACGGGCACCTGCAGCTGTCGACGCCGAAGATATCGGCTGGGGATGACCTGGCCGCGACGTTTGACGTGACGAACGCGGGTGCACGGGACGGAGACGAAGTGGTGCAGCTTTATGTCGCACATATTGGTTCTCACGTCGCGCGCCCGCAGGAAGAGTTGAAGTCATTCCTTCGCGTGCATCTTCGCGCAGGAGAGACGCGTGCGGTAACGCTGCACGTGGCAGCCAATGACCTTGCGTACTGGGATGTTCCTGCGCAGCGCTGGACATTGGAGAACGACCGTGTCGAGCTTCGGGTAGGCGCTTCGTCGGCTGACATACGCCTGCGCCAGAGCATCGCTGTCGATGGCGGTTCGTTCACCGCCTCGAGAGCGCCGCGCTCCCACGAACGATCGGAGCAGCCTTGAGTTCCTCCATGACAGAGCGAGTGCGATGCCAACAGAAATTGTGTGCTGCGGCGCTGTGTGCGTTGGCGTCGCTGACCTATGCGTTGCCGGCATCGTCGCAGTACCTTGAAGTACAACGGAAGGATGCAACGGTTCTTGTTGAACCGTATGCGCCGAACATCGTTCGAGTCAGCCTTAGCCTTCGCCATGATGATGCTGTCGCGAAGCCTGGCTATGGGATTGTTGCCGCACCGGAGACGAAGGGCTGGACAGTTGAGAGCGGTGCACAGGGCGATGTATTGCGTTCGACAGAGATGACAGTGACCGTCGCGCGCCAGCACCCGAGTCTGCCGTCGAGCGGAACTGCCGGGGACATTGCGAGGTTTTTCAACGGCTCGACTCCGTGGATCGGGCTGACGATCACACTGCCCGGCGGCAAGACGCTGTTGCGCATGAACGACTGGGAGATGGCCGTGCCGAACTACAAGGACGGCACTGAGCAGTTGAATCACGATCGTCGCGCGAGTGATCCACCGTTCTACACGGTCGGCGCCAGCTTTGCGGCAGCGGCGGATGAACACGATTACGGTGTTGGGCAAAATCAGGAGGGCTTCCTTGATCGCCGCGGCCACAGCATTGAGTGTGCACACGACTACAACGCGCCAGCGGGGCAGAGCGTTTGTGTCCCTTTTGTTGTGACCAATCAACACTACGGGCTGGTCTGGGATAACCCTTCCAGAACGCGCTTCAGCTTTGGCTTCGATGACCAGAACAAGATTCAGAGTGAAGTCGGTCAGCGTGTGAGCTTCTTTGTCATCGCGGGCAAGAGCTATGACGAGATCTACGCAGGGTACCGGAAGCTGACGGGCGATGTGCCGATGCTGCCGAAGTCGGCTTATGGCTACATCCAGAGCAAGCAGCGGTACTCGTCGCAGGCGGAGCTGATGGCCGTGGCGAAGGGCTATCGCGAGCGGCATCTGCCGATCGACGACCTGGTGATCGACTGGTTCCACTACACGAAGATGGGCGAGATGGATATGGACCCGGCGAAGTGGCCCGATCCTGTGGCGATGAACCGCGAGCTGCACGCGATGAACTATCACGTGATGATCAGCGTGTGGCCGCGGTTTGTGCCGGAGGATCGGTACTATGCGACGCTGCTGAAGAACAACTGGTTCGAGCACCTGGCGGATGGGACGCCGACCAACGGGCTGCCGTATGATCGCGCGGGCTCGGACATCGATTCGACCAACCCAGATGCGGCGAAGTGGTACTGGGGCGTTGTGAAGGAGAACTATGTTGCGAAGGGCTTCGATGCGTTCTGGGCCGATGAGACCGAGCCGGATCTGCCGCCGAACGGGAGCTACTTCCACATCGGGCCAGGGACGGAGTTCTTCAACACGTATCCGCTGTTCCATACGGCCGCGTTCTACAACGGGATGCGGAAGGATATGCCGGAGCGGGCGCTAATCCTGGCGCGCGACAGCTATCTGGGCGCGCAGCACAACGGCGCGATCTTCTGGTCGAGCGACATCGCGCCGACGTGGGACGTGCTGCGGCGGCAGGTGCCGACGGGGATCAACTTCGTCGCGTCGGGGATGCCGTACTGGAGCACCGATATCGGTGGCTGGCAGTTTCTGCCGGCGGTGCACAAGGCGGAGCGGCCGGTGCTGATTGACCCGAGCGACGCGCGCGCGGAGGTGGGCGGCGACGACGACTACCCGGAGCTGTACGTGCGGTGGTTCGAGTACGGCGCGTTCCAGCCGAACTTCCGCTCGCACGGCAGCCGGCCGGAGAACGAGGTGTGGAGCTACGGCAAGCAGGCCGAACCGATCCTGGCAAAGTATCTGCGGCTGCGCTATCAGCTGATGCCGTACCTCTACTCGCTGGGCCGCATGGCGAATCAGACAGGTGCGCCGTTCATGCGCGGGCTGTTCATGGACTTTGGCAGCGACCCGAAGACTGCAGACATCGGCGATGAGTACATGTTCGGGCCGGCGTTGCTGGTGGCGCCTGTGACCGAACAGGGGATGACGGCGCACAGCGTGTATCTGCCGGCGGGAACGGACTGGTACAACTACTGGACCGACGAGCGCGTGCACGGCGGGCAGACCATCACGGTGAACGCGCCGATCGAGACCATTCCTTTATTCGTGCGTGCCGGTTCAGTCCTGCCGCTCGGCACCGAAGTTGAGAGCACAAACGACGTGCAGAGGATTGCCACCGTGCGCGTGTACGCCGGCGCGGACGGCAGCTTCGATCTCTACAACGACGATGGCGAGACCTACGCCTATGAGAAAGGCGTGTTCACCGTCGTGCATCTTCACTGGGACAACACACTGGGCAAGCTGTCGTTCGACGGCCCTGCACCCTGGGACAAACCCTTGGAGCAGGTGTTGAAGGTGGTGGGCCCATGATGCTGTAGAACCCGCAGGACAGCGCACTGTCGACTGCAAACGGCTTCGCCGTGGCATTGACTTCCTGCGCTCTGAAACACCCTGAATGGCTTACGCAAAACCAAACACTCTGCTTTGGAGGCAGAACATGAACACACATACAAACTCACAAATCAGGCATATTCTGCGAGGCGTGCTGCTGCTTTTTGCGGCGGTGCTGCTTGCGCCGATGGCACTTGCACAGACGACTGCAAATCTTAGCGGCACAGTGCAGGACGGTACCGGTGCCGTCATTCCCGGAGCGCACGTCACGCTCACCAACACGGCGACGCACGAAGTTCGCAGCATGGACACCAATGGGAGCGGCTACTTCAGCATCGCTGGCGTCGTGCCCGGCAGTTACAAGGTCGATATCGCGGCGACTGGATTCCGAGGATTCGAGCAGCCTGGCATCAGCATTAATCCAGGTGATGTCCGTGCACTGACGGGTCTGGTACTGGCCACAGGTGCTGCGTCGGACTCGGTCACTGTCGCCAGCAGCAGCCAGGCCATTGCGCCGGAGGACTCCGGCGAGCGGTCGGCGTTGCTGAACACACGCGATATTGAACGACTGCCGCTCGCAAGCCGCAACGTGTCGGAGTTGCTGAAGATTCTGCCTGGCGTTACCAGCACAGCGAACGGAGCACAGAACGGAACGGGCTTCGATTTCACGGACAATGGCTCGTCGGGTTCGACAGTCGGTGTCGGGCTGAACACGAACGGTGCACCGTACCGCGGCGGCACGGCCTACCTGCTTGATGGTGCGAGCATCATCGATCCCGGCTGCGCCTGCTGGTCTATCGCAACCGTAAACCCGGACATGACGCAGGAGGTCAAGGTTCAGTCATCGAACTTTGGTGCCGACTCTACGCAGGGTCCGGTTGTCATCAACGTGATCAGCCGTTCGGGCACTTCTGACTTCCACGGTCAGGCGTACTTCTATGCACGCAACGCCGCGCTGAATGCGAACACATGGCTCGACAAGAATGGTTCAACCATCACCCCGCGTCCGGACGCAGGCTACTACTATCCGGGCGGCAGCATCGGTGGTCCTATCCTCATTCCGCATACAGACTTCAACCACAATCGCAAGCTGCTGTTCTGGGCTGGCTTTGAGTCGTTCCGGCAGACGCTGCCGGCAGCCTCTCCGCTGACATCCTACGTTCCGACTACGGCCATGCGCAGCGGAAACTTCAGCCTCACGGATCCAGCCAACGCCGCGCTCTGCGCTGATAGCACAGGCAATGATTTCTGCCAGTCTCTCACCGGCGGTTTCGCACCCGATGGCACACCGCTCACGGGCACGCAGATTCCAGCGCAGTATATTGATGCCGGCGCACTTGCGCTGTTGAAGCTGTTTCCCGCGGCCAATGCCGATCCTACTGCCAACGGGGCAGGCTACAACTACTTTCTACAGCCGACCAACACGCACAACGGTTACATCTACCGCGGTCGTGTGGACTACAACATCAACGACCGCAACAAGGTCTTCGTCAGCTACCAGTACGGCAGCGACTCGGAGACAACGGTCGCACATATCTACTACAACCCCGGCAACGCAGTGGCGTATCCTGGCGGGCCGCTCGTCAGCCCGGTTCACTCGCACGTGCTTAGCGGCAGCTACATCCATGTCTTTGGAGCCTCGGCCACGAATGAGCTGCGCGTAGCGGCTGGCTGGCTGGACAATCCCTACACAGCGTCGAACCTGGGTGCGATGAGCAAGAGCACTCTGGGCTACAACTATGGAACGATCTACTCAACCGCGTCGTCGCTGGTGCCTTCTATCAACTCGGATGGCGCTCGTACACTGCCGGATATCTCTCAGCCTGATCTGTTTCAGCAGGGTGGGACGTATAACTCCATCAAGCGTTCGCCTTCGGTTGCTGACGATTTCACATTCGTCTACAAGCGGCACACCTTCAAGGTGGGCGGATACTGGGCGCAGGCCGGCAACAAACAGGGCACGTACGGCTATCCAAACGGATCGCTCTCGTACGGCAGCGGCGCGAAGATCGACCAGGTGACCGGCCTGACGATCGGCACAGTGAACCCGCTCGCCAACTTCCTGATGGGCATCTCATCGGGCTTCACGCAGGCCAGCGTCAATCCCGTCGACGACATGCACTACGACACGGGCGCGGGTTATGTACTCGACAACTGGAAGATCCTCAGCCGACTCACGCTGAACCTCGGCATTCGCGTGGAGCACATTGGTCGCTGGCAGGACGGCACCGGCACGGGACTCGCCGTGTGGGAGCCGAGCCGCTACGCCGGGGACGTCGCCTCCGGCAAGGCCTATCCAGGTGTTTACTGGCACGCCATCGATTCAACGCTGCCGAATGGAGGCTCGCCGGTGCAGTATCTCTTTGCCGAGCCGCGGCTGGGTCTTGCGTATGACGTTCATGGAAACGGCCACACCGTCATCCGTGGTGGCTGGGCGGCGTATCGCTGGAACGACCAGTACAACGACTACGCCGGCCCGCTCACCACATCGCAGGGCGTGCGTACCTACAACTCGAACGGAGGGCAGGCCATCACGCTGAAGGAGATCGGCGCGCTCGGCACGAACAGTGCTTCGCTCGGCGCTTTGCCCACCAGCGTGTATGCAACCAGCCAGAATGACAACCAGGTTGGCGTCACCTACGCGTATAACTTCACGGTCTCGCAGCGGCTGCCGTACCAGATGTTGTTTGAGGCGGCCTATGTGGGCAACACGACGAAGAACATCCTGATGGGCGGTCAGAGCAATGGCTCTGGTGTCGGCGGATCAGGCTTCATCAACCAGAACAAGATCGCGCTTGGCGGTCTGTTTCAGCCCGATCCCGTCACCGGCGCGCCGGCACCCACGGACCCCGAGAACGTCCCCAACATCGTGGACTACTACCCGTACTACAAGGGCTATGCCACGAACTCCATCTCGGTTGCGAGCCACGTCGGCTACGCCAACTACAACGGAATGCAGTTCAGCCTGGTTCGCCAGACGGGTCGTAACACCTACAACGTGAACTACACGTTTTCGCGTTCGCTGGGTATTGTCGGCAGCACGCTCGACGCGTTCAACGTTGCCAACAACTATGGCGTGTTGAATGTTGATCGTCCGCAGGTCATCAATACGTCGTACGCGTTTGACCTGGGCACGCCTGTGCACAGCAACTGGCTTGTAGACGGGGTGGTGAACGGTTGGACGCTCTCCGGCACCACTACCTGGCAGTCCGGCGGCAACATGCAGGCCAATGTCAGCCAGAACCTCGGCATGACGGTCTTCAACAGCGCGCTGGGTCACTACATCACGTCGAACACGTACTACGGCACGCCGTCGCAGACAGTGCTGCCGATCTTCAGCTGCAATCCGAACTCCGCTCTCAAGGCTTACCAGCACATCAACCTTGATTGCGTCACGGCTCCGCAGATCGGCCAGGTAGGTACACGGCAGGCCCCATACATCAGCCTGCCCGCCTACTTTGATACCGACCTTGGCCTCTTCAAGCGCTTCCACATCACGGAGCGTCAGGCTCTGGAGATTCGTGGAGATGCCTTCAACTTCCTCAATCACCCGTTGCCCGGCTACAGCGATACGAGCCTGGTGCAGCCGCGCCTGGTCACCACCGACAACAGAACCTTTACCTCGCAGGTTTCGAATGCAACTCGTGGCATCACGAACGCGAAGTACACCCAACGCACCATGCTGCTCGCGATCAAGTACACGTTCTAGTCGCGACAGCAGTGCATCCCAACCCCATAGGCATCGCGGCGATTCAACCGCGATGCCTATGGGCGTTTAAGGCTTCTGTGCGGGCGCATCCGGCAGCAGTGCGTGTCTGTCGCCCGCGTTCATGCTGGCATGTTGCCGCTCGATGTTGTCCAGCAGCCCTGCAAGAGGGGGCGTCGATCCCCTCCGGTGACGGCAACGGCTTCAACCGCATCCTTGATGCTGCCGTCACTGCGGGTCAGATTCGCATATGCAACGACCTGTCCCCGGCCAGATTGGTGCAACCACGTGCTAACCTCTTCGAGAACGGTGCTGTGCCGTCATTGTGGCGGCGGCATCGTGATGGACCGACCCAGGATGAAGCGTTCGACCAAAAGTGTCAAAGGCGAGAGTGCGGGCAAGATCGACATACGCGGCGTCGCGGCGCGCGCGGGGGTGTCGATTGCGACGGTGTCGCGGACGATCAACCGTGTGCCGACGGTGGACCGCGCGCTGGCGGAGCGGGTGTGGGCGGTGGTGGAAGAGTTCAACTACATGCCGAATACGCAGGCGCGGGCGCTGGTTTCGGGCAAGAGCCGGCTGCTGGGGCTGATCGTTTCGGAGATCACGAACCCGTTCTTTCCGGAGCTGATCCACGAGTTTGAACAGGTGGCGGTGGAGCGCGGGTACGAGATTCTGATCGCGTCGACCAACTACGAGCGCAAGACGATGGAGCAGTGCGCGCGGCGGATGATGGAACGCAAGGTGGACGGCGTTGCGGTGATGACGTTCGGCATCGAAGACTTTCTATTCGACCGCTTTCGCGAGGACGAGATTCCGGTGGTGTTCGTGGATGCGGCTCCGGACCGGCCGCTGAGCCGCGCGCTGACGGTGGACTACCGTGCCGGAATCTACGAAGGGGTGCAGCATCTGGCGGTGCTGGGACACCGCAGGATCGGGTTTATCACGGGACCGCTGCGGCTGCGTTCCTCGGAGGCTCGGCGGGCGGCGTTCCTGGAGTGCCTGCGATCGACCGGCATCCAGGCAGAGCCTACATGGATTGTGGAGGGGGAGCACACGCTGGAGAGCGGTCGCGACGCGATGACGAAGATCCTGGCACTGAAGGAGCGTCCGACGGCGATCATGTGCTCCAACGACATGACGGCGATCGGCGTGCAGCACGCGCTCTTTGAGGCAGGGCTGAAGGTGCCGGAGGATTTTTCGCTGATCGGGTTCGACGACATTCACCTGGCGGAGTACACGATTCCGCCATTGACGACGGTGCGGATGTCCTGCAAGGACCTGGCGATGAATGCGGTGAATGCGCTGCTGCAGTCACTGCAGCCCGAGGATGCGAAGCCGCAGGGCATGATTCCGACTCGGCTGATCGTGCGCCAGACGACGGGCCTGCCGAAGGACGCACTGTCGGATTTGACGGCAAGGCCCAGGGTAGGCAGACCGAGACGCTGAGCGAGACGGCTGTTTTGGGGCGTTTTTTGGGGGCAAATGCGGGAAATCTTCAGGCCTCTTAAGAAAACGCTTGCTAGTTGCGCCTCAAGGCGGATATATTTCGGGCGCTGAGAGATTTTGGATGCATTGTGCTGGCTGATAGCTTCTGCAATGGTATTGATCGTGTGCATTGGTGCGCGTAGCCGGGAGCATGTGAGTCTGCAAAGAATACGTTTTCTGAAAACCTGTACTGATTGAGGGAGAGGCCAACGGATGATTTCGCAAAGGACTATTGCGCAAGAGGGTATTTTGCACGCTGCTACAGCGACGAAGGGGTGGATTCGCAGGACGGCGGTAGCGGTGGCCGGTTCGACGTTGCTGTGGATGCTGGGCTGTAACGGTTCGACGCCGGGTCTGGTTTCTACCGCCGTTGCGGTGTCGGCGTCTTCGGCGAGCGTGAACGTGGGCACGGCGGTGACGCTGACGGCGACGTTCACGCCGGGTTCGCCGGCGGGTATCGGCACGATCACGTTTCTGGACGGCGGCAACCCTCTGCAGGTGGTGGACGTCACGGGGCAGACGACGGTAACGACGACAACGTCCAGTCTGGCGGCCGGTCCGCACTCGATCATGGCGGCGTACGGAGGCGATCCGGGACACGCAGCGTCGACGTCGGCGGCGGTGACGGTGAACGTGTACCAGCCGACGACGACGACGCTGGCGGCGAGCCCGACGTTGGCGGCCGTGGGTGATCCGGTGACTTTGACGGCGACGGTAGCGGCGGGCAGTTCGGCGGCGACCGGCAGCGTCAGCTTCGCGAGCGGAGGTACGGTCTTAGGTTCGGCACCGCTGTCGACGACCGGCACGGCACAGACGGCTACGCTGGTGACGACGGCGCTCCCGTTGGGCACCGATGCCGTGGTCGCGACGTTTGCGGCGAGCGGGTCGTTTCTGGCGTCGACGTCGACTGCCGCGACGGTGCAGATTCACGCGGCGCTGATCAAGACGACGCTGACCCTGGGAACCAATCCCGTGACGACGATCGCGTCCGGAACGCAGACGACGTTGACGGCCACGCTGGCACCTGCGTCGGCGGGAGCAAGCGCCGCAACGGGCACGGTTACGTTCTACGACGGCTCAGTGGTGCTGGGCGTTTCCAATGTAGTGGGCAACGTGGCCGTGCTTGGGACCAAGCAGTTCAACGTGGGAGCCAACTCGTTGAGCGCGGTGTACTCTGGCGACGTACTCTATGCGGGCTCGA
>JAJZFE010000270.1 GCA_021798655.1 Acidobacteriota bacterium
CAAGCGCTTCCAGGACGAGCAGCCGATCAGCGTGCACGAGCTGCTGTACCCGATGGCGCAAGGGTATGACTCAGTCGCGCTGCAGTGTGATGTCGAGCTGGGCGGAACGGACCAGAAGTTCAACCTGATGCGTGGCCGCGACCTGCAGCGCGATGCCGGGCAGAAGCCGCAGATCGTGCTGATGACGCCGATTCTGGAGGGCCTCGATGGTGTGCAGAAGATGTCCAAGTCGCTCGGCAACGCGATTGGCATCAAGGAGCCAGCGGGCGAGATGTACGGCAAGCTGATGAGCATCAACGACGAGCTGATGTGGAAGTACTGGACGTTCCTGACCGACCTGCCGCAGTCGCAGATCGACGCGATGCGCGCATCGGTGAGCGAAGGTAAGCTGCATCCGATGCAGGCGAAGAAGGACCTCGCACACGCGATCACGCAGGACTTCCACTCGCAGGACGAGGCCGATGCCGCTGCGGAGAGCTGGGCGACGCAGTTCCAGCAGAAGGGCATCGCGGAAGATGTGCCTGAGGTCAGCGTGTCGCTGGCTGCTGAAGGGCTCGCTGCGGCAGAAGGTTCCGGATTGCGCGTGGCGAAGCTGCTGCAGCTCGCGGGACTTGCGGCCTCTGCAGGCGAGGCCACGCGCAAGCTTGCGGAGAATGCTGTCTCCGTCAATGGCGCAAAGTTCAGCGGCAAGGCGCTCACGCGCGAAGAGCTGGGCGACGCACCGACATTGCGATTGGGCAAGAAAGCTGTCCGCGTGAGTTGGACCGCGTAAATCTGGAAGCGATCCCGGAGCAACGCATGGCGTTACGCACGGCGAACATCATCGGCTCTGGACCCAATGGCCTTGCAGCGGCGATTACGCTGGCGCAGCGCGGGGTTGCGGTCACGGTGTATGAGCGCAACGAGCGCATCGGTGGAGCGTGCAGTTCGGCGGAGGTGACGCTGCCGGGGTTTGTGCACGACCTTGGTGCATCGGCGTTTCCGCTGGGTGTCGCGAGCCCTTTCCTGCGCACGTTGCCATTGGAACAGCATGGCTTGCGATGGATTCACCCTGAGCTTCCGGTCGTGCATCCGCTCGACGAGGGCGAGGCTGCGGTGCAGGAGCCTGCGCTCGACCGGATGGCGGAGCATCTGCCGGCACACGATGCGCGAGCCTGGCGATCGCTGTTCGCGACGAGCGTTGAGCACTGGCAGCCGCTGCTCGGTGATGTGACCGGGCCGTTGCTGCGCGTGCCGCGACATCCGCTGGTGACGGCGCGGTTTGGTCTGCCTGCGCTGCTGCCTGCGCGGACGCTGGCCAACGCAGTGTTCCGCGGGGAACAGGCGAAGGCGCTGTTTGCGGGCCTGGCCGCGCACGCGGTACTGCCGTTGACGCATCTGTCGAGCGCGGCTGCTGGATTACTGCTGGGCGCTGCGGGGCACGCGACGGGTTGGCCTATCGCAGCCGGTGGATCGCAGTCGATTGCGGATGCTCTGGCTGCACATCTGCGGTCGCTGGGCGGCAAGATCGTGTGCGGCGTTGAGGTCAAGCAACTCGATGAACTTCCGCGAGCCGATGCGACGTTCTTCGATACCAGTGTGGAAGCGCTGATCCGCATCGCAGGCGAGGCGCTTGCGCCGGGCTACGTGCGGCGGCTGCGCGCGTACCGGCAAGGGCCTGCGGTGTTCAAGCTGGACTATGCGCTGAGTGCGCCGATTCCGTGGCGCAATGCCGATTGCGGCCGCGCCGCGACGGTGCATCTGGGCGGAACACTGGCCGAGATTGCAGCGTCCGAGGATGCGATGTTTCACGGACGACTCTGCGAGAGACCGTTTGTGCTGCTGGTGCAGCCGAGCCTCTTCGACGCGTCGCGCGCGCCGGCGGGCAAGCATACGGCGTGGGCGTACTGCCATGTGCCGCGCGGGTCGAACGTCGATCGCACCGCGGTGATCGAGGCGCAGATCGAGCGGTTCGCGCCGGGGTTCCGGGACTGCGTGCTGGCGCGGTGTGCGAGCGGTGCGAGCGACCTTGCGCAGTGGAACCCGAACCTCGCTGGCGGCGATATCTCCGGCGGCGCGATGACGCTGGGGCAGCTCCTTGCGCGGCCGACGCTGCGCAGCTACAGCACGAGTGATCCGAAGCTGTATCTGTGCAGCGCGTCGACGCCTCCGGGCGGCGGCGTGCATGGCCTGTGCGGACACCACGCGGCGCTGGCAGCGCTGCATCGGTTGGCGCGCTGACGTACACTCAAGCACACGCGGACGATGATGCCTACACACGACGCCAATCACAGCCCTGAACCTGCGTGGCCGCTGCCCGTGCGCGTCGCCTTCCGGTTCGCCTTCTGCTACCTGCTGCTGTACGCGCTGTGCTGCGGCAACGCGACGGTGTGGAAGACGGTGCCCTTGGTTGGCAACAGGCTGGAGCTGGTGTTCTGGTACCCGTTCAAGCATGTTGCGCCGTGGTTTGGCAGGCACTGGTTCCACCTGAGCGGCGCTGCGGCGTGGCTGCATGTGGGTGTGTCGAACGACCAGGCGCTGACGTGGATCTCGGTTGGTGTGATGCTGGTGCTTGCGGTGGTTGCGACTGCGGCGTGGTCGGTGATGGATCAACGCAGGTCGTATGAGCGGCTGCTGTTGTGGTTCCGGCTGGTACTGCGGGTGTGCATCGCTGCGTCGATGCTGATCTACGGAATGATGAAGGTGTTTCCGTACCAGATGACAGCGCCATCGCTGGCGGTGTTGAACGAGCCGGTTGGCGCGATGTC
>JAJZFE010000261.1 GCA_021798655.1 Acidobacteriota bacterium
AAACGTGTGCCACACGCGCGCGCCCGTCGCCATCGTTCCGTCGCCAAAGCTCCACGCATACTGCAGCCCTTGCGTGCTACCCGTCACCACCGCCTGCAGCGCCACGCGATCGCCCGGCCGTATCAGCCCGTCGCGTACTCCGATTCGCACCACCGGCCCTCCGCTTGCAAACTGCGGCTCTTGCGCGTGGTCCTCCACCGTCATCGGCACATCGGCGTCTTTCGTCGCGAGCACGTCACCCAGCACCACATTGTCCAGCCGCACGCCGCTCACCTGCCCCTTCAACACGCTGCCCACGCGCGCCGGCGACTCCAGCCCCATCACGTCCTGGAACCACACATTGCTCACGCCATCCACAGGCTCCATCAGCTGCGTCAGCGAGTACCACTCCTCCAGCCGCACATCGTCGAACCCAAACCCTGCACTCTTGCCGCGCCCCAGCGGATCGGCCCACACCTCCATCAGCGCAAACGGCACTCCGCATCCGCCCACACCGCTGTGGATCACGTCCGTGTCCTTCATCAGAAAATTGCCGCCCTCAAAGTTCTTTCCCGGCCATCCCGCACGCACCACATTCGATATGCTCTGCGCCAGCACGCTCTTCGTCACCGTCACATTCGTCACCGGGCTGCCCGGGTCCGCCAGCGCCGCCGCATCATAGCCATCCCAGCTGCCCTGCATCGCAAACACATCGTCCGCAGCCATAAAGAAGCTGTCGTTCACCGTCGTATCGCCGCCGCCCAGCCAGTCCATGCCATCCGCATTCGCATTGCCAGGGTTGGCGCCAATCACCTTCACATTGTCGAACGCGATCCGTCGCGAATCCTTCATCTGGATCTGCCACGTCCGGCTCCGCACCACGCACGTAATGCCTTCAATCGACACATCGGTCGCCTCATCCATCACAATGCAGTGCCAGTTCTTCTGGTGCTTCCAGCCATCATCGTCGTGCGGATTCTGCGGTCCGTCATACACCATCACGCCGCGCCCGAACACATGCACATGGTCGGCGCGCCATATGTTCAGCCCGCCGAACACCACCGCCCCCGGCGCCAGGTAGATGCTTTGCCCGGCCACCGCGTCGATGTTCTGGTGGTACACCCCCGGCCCAAAGTATTGCAGTCCCTCGGCCGCCTGCGTCGGCGCATACGTCTCCTTCGCATTCGCAAACAGGAACAGCCGCTCCGCCGTCGCCTCCGGCTCATTCGGCCGCGAGATCACGATCTTCGCCGGCCCGTTCAGCGTGAACCGCAGCGTCCTGCCCTGCCGCACCGGACGAATCCCCAGCCGCCACGGCTGTATCTCCACGCCCCTGCTCCAGTAGTCATCGGTCGCCGCCGTCACCACCACCTCCGTGCGCGGCCCTGCCTCAACGTTCAAAAAATAATCGTTCATCGCGGCCAGCATCACCGGCGTCGTCACTCCGTTGATCGACACCTGAAATCGTCGCGAAGCCATCTCCGCCGGCACCGGCCACAGCGTCTGCGCCGTCCCGCACGCCGCCCACCAAACCCACAGCCCGACCAGCATCACACACATTGTTATCCCGCAGCGTAGCGGAGGAACCCGCATTTGCACTCGTACCTCTGCCCTCATAACCGCTCAATCATCACATCCGTGGACTTCATCAACGCGGCCGCCGTCTGACCCTTGCGTAGCTGCATCTCGCGCACCGCGTCCGCCGTAATGATGGACGTGATCCGCTGCTCCCCGATCTTCATCACCACCTTCGCCATCAGCCCGCTGATCGTCACCGTCTCAATCACGCCCACCAGCTGGTTCCGCCCGCTCACCCTGCGATAGCGTTCGCGCGACGTCTGTGCCCCCGGCTCAGGCTTTGTCTTCATCAGCGGACGCAGAGCACTCTCCGGTACGCGATGATGTCCACCCGGAGTCTTCACCGTCTTCAACTTGTCGGCCAGTATCCATTGCTTCAGCGTCGGATAGCTCACCCCCAGCGCCGCCGCCGCCTCGCGCGGCTTCAACAACACGTCCACGTCCGCCATCGCTTACCTCTTTCAAATCAAAGTGAGTATAGCCCGCACGTCCGCAGTGTTCGTTGGCAGGTAAAAATCGTTATAATCATCCGTATAGATATGAAACTCAAATTTTCCCTCGCTGCTGCCCTTGCCGCCTTCGCCCTTGCCCCCTTGGCCCTGCCCGCCTGCGCGCAGAGCACGTTCATCGACCACTGGCAGGCCCGCGCCACCGCCACGCAGAACGCGCAGCCCCACTGGGTCACGCCGCTCGTCCTCGTCACCCCTCGCCTCGAACAGGAGTTCCGCACCGACTTCGTCCACCAGTACACCACCGCCGACAAGGCACAGTGGACCTACGACAACGGCAAGGGCCTCGAACTCATCCCCGAGCGCCACACCGAGATCCTGCTCAACCTCCCGCCGTTCTTCAACCACAGCAACGGCGCGAAGGACGGCTTCGGCGACCTCACCTTCGTCGCCAAGGAGCGCATCGCCAGCCGCAACGAGCAGCACGGCAACTACATCATCACCGCCTTCCTCGCCGGCTCCATCCCCACCGGCAAGAACGCGAACGGCAGCTGCTGCGCCATCGTCACGCCCACCCTCGCCATGGGCAAGGGCTGGCACAACTTCGACCTCGAAACCACCGCTGGCGGCTCGCTGCCTGTCTCCAATGCCCTCAAGCTCGGCCACACCATCGCCTGGAACACCGTCGCGCAGTACCACGTCGGCACGCATGGCCCTGCACGCTACTTCTGGCCCGAG
>JAJZFE010000508.1 GCA_021798655.1 Acidobacteriota bacterium
ACACCCCGCGCATCGGCCCCGATCGCACGCCCCTCGTCCTGCATCTCCTCGCGCCCAACCATCGCGCCGTGCAAACCACCACCGACCTCGCCGGGTTCTGGCAGCGGCTCTACCCGCAGGTCCGTCGCGAACTCATGCGCCGCTACCCCCGCCACGCATGGCCAGAGCAGCCGCTGCATGCGCCCGACGCCACCCGAAAATAACCCGCCGCCGCACCTCCCTATGCCACACCCACCCCAACTCCTGTCGTCGCGCCGCGGAGAGACCTGCAGTCTGCTGCGAGTGGCCCTCCGATCCAGTCTTCGTTTTGAAGCGGTGGGACTTTAGTCCCGCCATCACTTCCTCAGATTCAACGGGGCTTTAGCCCCTGAGGGAATATGCGGAACTTGTTCAGAGGTTCCCTTGCATCTCCACACACCACACGCCGCATCAACCGCGTCCCTCAAGCTCCTCCGCCAGTGCCTCCAACTCCGCGTTCACCGTCTGCCGAGGCTTCTTCAAATCGCCCGTATGCAGTACATCCAGGAAGCGATGCACCTCATACCCCGCAACCTTCGCCGCATACGCCAGGTTCGCGGCAATCGCGGTCACATCGTGCGCAGCCTTCGTGTGCACCACTGCGCCATCCCCGCCGGCGATCAGTGCCGGCAGTTGCAGCCAGCACACGAACGCCTCAAAACCCTCCTGTTCAAAGTACTCCGGCTCTTCCACCGCACCATGAACCCCCGTCAGCCAGCGCACGTCCCCATCGTTCCAGAACTCCGCCGAGCGCACCGCAGCCGAACACGATCCATACAGATTCATCAGCAGCAGCACGCGTACCTCGGCCGCAGCTCTCCAGGCCTGCTCCCCCTGCACGCCCACCGCCGAGAACGTCTCCGCCAGCGCATGCCGCAATCGCAGCGCATCATAAATTCCCAACGCCTCCGTCGGAGAGGGAAGTGCTCGCATCGCCATCCAGGCCATCACCGGCGCCCACGTCTGCGCCGCAGGCACGCGCACATCGTTACTCGGCAACACGGACCGTGCCGCCGTCTGCAACGCCTCCGGGAACTTCATCACCAGCCACGGCAGACGCACCGAAGCCGTCGCGATCTCCGCATCGCTGCCCGTCTCTCGCTCCACCGTTTCAGCACCGTTTGACTCCGCCAAAGCCGAAATCCACGCCGGCCCCTTGGCTGCCGTGTCGTTCTGCATCCCGCCCAACTGCGCGAGATACGTTGCCATCTCCGCAAACGCACGCACTCCCGCCACAAACTCGCGCACTCCCTCGGCCAGCGCGGACTCCTCGGCCTCTGCCGCAGCGATCTCCATCGACTCTTTCTTCGCAGCCCGGCGCGTGCCTCTGGCTTTCTCTTCAACCTGGATCTCGCGCGTCATCGCCTCATAAGCGGCCTTTGCAAACCCATGAATTACCGCCTCGCTGATCGTGCGGTGCAGCGTGTCCACCAGCGGTTGCAGCCGCAACTGCGACAGCGCCTCATCCGCGCTATACACCCCCGACCCATGCAACGCATCGCACAGCCGGTCCCACGGATACGCCTCCGACGGTCGAAACTCGCGCCACTCCAGCAGCACCACATGCTGGTATCCGCGCAGGTCCACCGTCAGTCCATGATCGCGAAAATCCGTTGCCCTGCGCAGGTATTCCAGCCCCTGCGCCGTATCCCGGTACACCATGATCACCGACTCATCGCCCGGCAATCGCAGCCCATCGCTCAGGCTCTTCTGCCGCAGCGCTCCGCTCTGCTTCTCCAGAAATCCCACCGACATCTTGATCGTTCCATGCGTCGAACCATACCGGTTGTTATAGAGAATCAGCGACCGCTCGCCCCCGCACATATTTGAGTAAGCGAATACGTTCTCATCCACATCGCCATAGTCGGTCCAGAAGTCATACATCACAAAGTCCGTGCTCTCCGCAAATAAGCGCCGGTTCTTCAGCAGCGGCGCAATCAACTGCTGATGCCGCGCTATCATGCCCTCATTCTGCTGTTCATCCAGCCGCGCCTGTTTGAAGTCCATGCCATACCGTTCGGTATAGCCCTCAATCTGCCCATGCCCAAACATCGGCAGCCCCGGCAGCGTTGCCAGCAGTACTGACACGCCAAAATATTTATCCCCCCAGCCAAACTGATCAATCGCCGTGCGCTCGTCCGGGTTGCTCATAAAGTTCACGTAGCGCTTCAAGATATCCGGATCGAACTCCACCGTCTTCTTCAGATACGATCGGTACTTCGCATTCTCCTCATCGCGCAGCATGTTCATAAACGCGCTGTTGTACACGCGATGCATTCCCAGCGTGCGCACGAAGTACCCTTCCAGCAGCCAGAACGCCTCGGCCAGCAGCAGAGTTCCCGGAACCTCAGCGGCCACGCGGTCCACCACCTCGCGCCAGAACTCATGCGGCATCAGCGCATCGAACGCCTCTTGCGACATCGCATTCTCTGCCCGCGATGGAATCGATCCGCCCGCTCCCGGCAGCGGAAACCACAGCCGCTGCACATGTCGCTTCGCCAGCACCATCGCCGCATCAAAGCGGATGATAGGGAAGCGTCGCGCCACGTTTAAAATCACCTGGATCACATGCTCCCGCACCGCAGCCTTGGAGTAGTCCAGTTGCGCCGTATCGTTCCACGCAAACGTCGTCCCATCATTGCCGTGGTACATATACCGCACCGCCCCATCGCGATAATGCCGCAGCCGGAATACCACCGCCGCATCGGTCTGGTCGTAATAGTGGT
>JAJZFE010000223.1 GCA_021798655.1 Acidobacteriota bacterium
GATCTTGGCTGCCCAGGTTTGTCACCGTGAGCGTCTTCATTGCGGCCGCGCTCGCAGCGCTCACAATGCCGAAGTCCAGCTCGTCGTCACTCACCACCAGCGCATCCGGCGAAAGCGCCGTGGTCGGCAACGCGACCGTGGCTGTCGCAGCATTGCTCGCGGCAACGGTCAGCGTCCCTGGCCCCGATCCCGTCAGCGCCACATGGCACAGCGTAGAGGGTTCGAGCACCGCTGCGCAGTCCGTCATCACCGTGTAACCGGTCGCGGTTACGGTCAGCCCGCTCGCCGCCGTTGACCCCAGGTTCCGCACCGTCACATTCGGCAGGTCATCACTCGATACAGCCAGCGAAGGCAGGGCATTCGCCGTTGAGACCTCCGCAAGCAGAGCGGCCGAGCCGCTGCAGATACTGCTCGTTCCGCAGGCTGCTGCGGTTGGCAACGCATCGTGCAGCGCATTGGGCAGCACGTTCGTCGGTGCCTGCACCAGTGGCAGCTCGAAGGTCTCCGTGCCCAGCAGGGACGCGCTCACTGCGGCACTCACCGTGCCCGGCAGCCACACCGTGTTGCCGTGGATGGCTGGCGCAGCGACATGGCTGCTCAGCGTCGCATAGCTGACGTTGTTCTTCGGCACCCCGCCAACACGCAGCGTCTGGTCGATCGAACCATCTGCCGCGACGTGCAGCAGAAAGCTGTCGCCTGCCGTGTAGTCGGGCTGCGTGATGCCTGGAAACAGCGGCGTGCTGATCGTGCCCGACACCCACGCATCGCCGGCCGCTCCAGCACTCACATCGCTCGACGTTCCTGCCGTCAGCAACACGCTCTCCGGCACGGACTGTCCATCCTGCGCGATCCGCAGCAGCGTCTGATACTGCGTTGCGGCCAGCGGCATCGCCACCGTCGCAACAGGGAACTGGCCCAGCGCAACGCTGCCCGACAGCAGCACCGAGCCGCTCGCGGCATCGAGCGCCATCCCGCTGATGCCGCCGCCCGCGATGAACGTGCTGAACACGAATGCGCTGCCCGTGGGATTCAGCTTGCTCAGAAACCCGGAGCCCGCCGTTCCCGCAGCGAGCAGGATGCGTGGCTGCAGCGCCGCAACCGTCGGAAAACCGCTCGCCGAGGTCGCCCCTGCGATGTACGCATTGTCGCTCGCGTCGGCAACGATCGCTGCCGGAAGGGTAGCGCCGCCGACTCCTGTCAGGTAGGTCGCATACAGCAGCGTCGAGCCATCCGCGCTCAGGCGCTCCACAAAGCCGTTCTCGGTCGTGCCGCTCGCCGGAGCCTGCTGTATGCCCGCAGCCGTCACAGGCAGCGCGTTGCTGAACGTCAGACCCGTCACGAAGACGCTGTCCGTCGTCGCCGCAACACCTGCAGCCGCCGTCCGGCCCGCGCCCAGAAACGTCAGGAAGACCAGGTTCAGGTTTGCATCGTACTTGGCGATGAACGAGTTGGTGGAAGCATCGGCTACAGCAGGGAAGGCCGCGCCGCTGGTCCCGCTCAACGCACCGCTGCCCGTCGTTCCGGCGATATAGAGGTTGCCCGCCGGGTCCACGGCCATCGCCGTACCCACGTCGCCCTGCGCTCCCACATGCGCCTGCGCCAGCACCGTTGCGCCAGCCGCATCGGACTCCAGCACTCGCAGGCCGTCATGCTCATCCAGCAACAGGTAGAGAGTTCCGTTCGACGCAGTCACTGCGGCCACAAAGCTGCCGTACCCGCCGCTGGTGCGCAGTCCCTGCAGCGACACCTGCTGGTTCGCGTTCACGGTCTGCGCTGTCATGCTGTCGTCTGCGGCCAGCAGTGTGGCAAGCAGAGTCGCAACGGCTATCGAATACTTGCGTAGCTTCATCATCGAATGGGTGGAGAGGTGCGTCCGGCTCTGCTGCTCCCTCTCCACTCCATACCAACTGAAGAGAACACATTTGTGGTGTCTTTCTTTGGGACATGCCTCATGCGGCAACCTCGACCGGTGCCAAATCGGAACACCGTCGTGAACCGCAAGGCCCGAATCAGCACTCTTCGCGTCCGCGCCTTACAGCAGGTCGAGGCCCTCCGCCCTCCACTCCGCCTGAAGCTCCGCCAGAAACGCCGCGTGATCGCGGTACTGGATCGCCGCCATGCCCACGCTGCGCGCTGCCGCCACATTCTCCGCGCGGTCATCGATGAACAGGATCTGCTCCGGCGCAACGCCAAGCCCGCGCGCGGCGTGGAGGTAGATCGCCGTATCCGGTTTCGCGATGCCCAGTCGATGCGAGAACGTGCAGTGTGTGAACTCGTCCAGCCACGGAAAGCGGGCACGAACGCCCTCCTCCATCGCGTCGCCGATGTTGGACAGGATGCCCGTCGAGACACCCGCCGCACGCAGCGCATGAGCCCACGCAATCATCGGTTCATTCGGCTGCGTCCAATGCTCGTTGTCGGCCGCGATCAACGCTGCCAGCGTCGTCGCATCGAGTGGCAAGCCCAGGTCATCGGCCACGGCCTTCCAGTACGCGGCGGCGCTCAGCGAGCCACGATCATAGGCATCGCGGCTGCGCCAGTACGCGTCGTCAAAGCGTTCGGGCGTCGTCCGCAGCAGCGATTCCATCCGCACCCGCGCGCGCCTGTCCGGCGGACCGCTCAGCACCATTCCATAGTCAAACAACACCGCATCAATCCTGCTCATATCGCTCTATTCTATGCAGGCGCTGCGCCGCGTACCATGGAGGAGCGCATGACCTTCTCTCGACGCACAGCCTG
>JAJZFE010000503.1 GCA_021798655.1 Acidobacteriota bacterium
GCGGGCTGTGGTGTGTCGTTCGCAAGAAACAGATCAAAGACTGCGCTCTCACCTTGCCGCACGCACAGCGACCGCTGTTTCGCAATCGGCCGCACCGGCAGCAGCGATTCCGCAATCAACTTCGGATCACTCTTGAAGTTCCGCAGGTTGTCCACGATGCCGGAATGGTTTTCAATTGCCGTGGACTCCCACCCGGAGATCGCCGCAAAGTCGAGGTCCTCACTCAGCCGCGCGTTCTCCATGTAGTTCATCCACGACTCATACTCCGTCCGCCCCAGCGCCAGAAACAAACTCTCCGCCGTCGGAAACGCCTTGCTGAAACCCCACCGCGCGATGAACCGCTCATAGCCCGCGATGATCTCTTCATGGTCCTTCAAGTCGTAGCTCGTGCCGCCATATCGCTTGTACGTCTCGGTGATCTGATGCACCATCAGCGGATGGTTGTCCGGCCGCGCACAGCCTTCCATCTCACCAAACTCTGTGATCACATCCTTGTGCGGCGCAAGGTACGTAAACTCCGTCGGCGACTTGTAGAACGCGTCGTACCACTGGTCGCCCGCGCCCTGATGCTGATTCCACCAATCGCCCCACGCCTCCTCATCGCTGCGATGCAGCTTGCCTTCCTTCAAATCATCTGACCACGGCTCATACCAGGCCTGCGCGGCCTTTCTCGGCGGTGCCACAAACCCGTCGTTCAACACCACACACCGTGAAGGATCAGCCTCGTGCATCGCCTGCAGCACCGCGAGCGTGTCCGGATTCTTCAGGTCGGCGCCAATCTCATTCTGCAGGCAGTACTCCATCACGCTGGGATGCGAACGATACGCCTTCACCATCTCCACGCACTTCGCAAACATGTACTGCTGCGCAAACTTGTCGGCCTCACTCACAGGCTTGGCCATCACGATGTCCGGCCCGCTCACCGCCGCACTGGTCGTGATGCTCTCAGGCAGCTTGCCAATTGCGAGCTTGCCCGCGCCAGGCTCCATGTAGCGCAGCAGCCCCAGTTCATCCTGCCTGCGCAGCACATCTTCTTTCGCCAGGTTGCGATGAAAGTTCAGGCAGTTCAGCCCCAGCGTCTTCGCCGCGACGACCTCTTTCTTCGCAAGCTCCGGAACAGGGAACAACCCATTCAGCCCCCAGAACCCCCACGAAATCGACGTATAGATGCGAATGCGCCGCCCATTTAGTCGGAACATCGCATTCGTGCCGATGCCCGTCGGTGCAAAAGAGCGAAAGCCGAACGCGATCGTGCGTGTGTCCGTGTCATTCGCCGTGACGCGGAGATGGTAGAGCCACGGTGTCTCCAGGTCCCATATCGATGCAGCGGGATGCGTCAGCGTCGCCGACAAGACACCGCGTTCATCGGCAACTCCATTCGCCGTCACCACCACCTTGCCCGATAGAGGGTCGATCACTTCAAACACCACAATGCCTGACGCAGCAGTGCTTGCGTCCGCCGAGTGGGCAACTCGCGCATGAGCCACCACCTTCTTTGCATCTGGAGTGTTCAGCACCCAGGCATCTTCGATCCGCACCTCCGGCGAGTGCGCGCTCACCGTCATCCCGCGGTCCAGCCCGCCAAACCCATGCGAGCGATACAGCGCCAGCTTGCCCCACTTTGCGTTCGAGCCATCCACCCAGTCAAACCGCCCAAACGGATTCGTCAACCGAATCGCGAGCAGGTTCAGCTCGCCGGGCCGCGCCGCACTCGTCAGGTCACACTCGAACGGCAGCTCCTCCATGATCGAGTAGCCCACCAGCTGCTGGTTCAGATAGACCTCTGCCCGCAGCCGCGCCCCGCGCACATGCAGAACGATTCGCTTGCCGTGCATCGCTTCGGGTATCTCGATCTCGCGTCCCCACCACGACACGCCGAAGTACGCACCGTTCTGCGGCACATCATCATCCGCCGGCGCTACCGGAGGCGTTGTCGCTCCATAGCGATATTCATTCGGCGTATACGCGCGCGGCTTGCCATCCGCGCCCGCACCGTACCTGCCCCAGTAGTGCTGCTCCACCGTCGTAGGCAGCACCACCTCCAGCCCCGCATCTTTGTGCAGCATCTTCCAGCCGCCGGTCGGCTCGTTCACAGGCAGTGGCTGCCCTTTTCCGCACAGCTTGCCCGCGTGTTTCCCTGTGCCCCAGCTGATCTCCTCCGGCAAGAAGATCTCATCGTTCTGCCAAGCGGCCTTCTCATCGATCCACAATCGCCAGTCCTCGTCAGGCACCAGCGCGCCGTTCTCGGGGTAGGGAATCGTCGCCTCCGCAGGCGCAGCGTGCAGTCGTGGAGCCACCTGCGTAGCAGCTGTTGCCACAGCGGCAGTCTGCAAAAATCGGCGTCGAGAAAAAAGTTCCATAGCGAAAAGAGTCTACCGCAGCGACCCCGGTGCATGACACCGCGCGTGTACGATGTTCTAGCCAGGAGCCGCACACCATGCCGAAGAAGCCTCTATCTACTGCGTTCGCCGCGCTCTCACTCACTCTCGCCGCACTCGGCGTTGCCGCCTGCCACGCACCCGCCAGTTCCGCACCGCAGACCTACACCGAACGCTCCACCGTCACCACCGAGCGTCAACCCTACGACCAAGGCGATCGCCGCGACTCGCGCCATCACAACGCGCAGCAGGCCAGCGACACCCCCGGCACCTTCGACTTCTATCTGCTCACGCTCTCCTGGTCGCCCGAGTTCTGCTACTCGCACCCCAACGCCGCCGAGTGCGCCACGCATCCCGCCTT
>JAJZFE010000222.1 GCA_021798655.1 Acidobacteriota bacterium
GCAGGCCCGGGCCCGCGGCGGGGTAGAGGTAGAGCTTGGGGACGTCGACGGGATCGGTGCCGACGGCTCCGGGGACGTGGCCGGCGGGCCAGAGGGGCTCGATGGCGGAGTAGCCGGTGGGCGGCGCGTCGGGTTTGGGTGCGGCGGGGGCCTGCGCGGCGAGCGGGAGAGCGAAGAGCGTGGAGGCGAGGAGAGGGAGGAGGGAACGCCGCAGGATCATGGCTGCAAGGATAGGCCGCGCGAGGGTGTTTCGTCATGCGGGGAGGGAAGATTTGTGCCGCATGGCGGGCGGGGTGAGACGAGCGTTGCCGCCTATGCGGCGTCTGTCCTGGCCGTCCATCGAATGCCGAGGGCCTTCATGACGGCGAAGGTGGTCTTGAGTGTGGGGTTTCCATCGCTGCTGAAGGAGCGATAGAGCTGCTCGCGGGAGAGGCCCGTCTCCCTGGCGATCTGGGTCATGCCCTTGGCGCGGGCGACGATGCCGATGGCGTGCGCGATGAAGGCAGGGTCTTCGGTCTGGAAGGCCTCCTCCATAAACGCGGCGACGCCTTCGTCGGAGACGAGGTCCTCGGCGGGATCGTAGGCGGTGAGTTTATCGGGCATGGGGGTCATCTTTCAGCTTCGATCTCCAGTGGCTGAAGGTCTCTGTCTGCAGAAGATCGAACATGTCTGGATAGTAGTCTATAGACTACGACGTGTACAGGTGGGGTGGCCGCGGCGGGGAGGGAAGATTTGTGCCGCATGGCGGGCGGGGTGCATCGAATAACGGACTATCGCAGAGGGCTTGCGTTGAGGGATGATGGTATGCGGCTGGTTCGGATGAGGCATTGGGAGAGTGTGATGAGACGAGTGATGGGGATGATGGGGATGTTGCTGGGTGCGGTGCTGTTGCCGATGGCGGCCGGGGCGCAGATGTCGCAGCCCGGGGTGGACATGGCGGCGAAGGCGGCGCACCAGGCGGTGACTCCGTTTACGCCGGGCAAGCATCTGTATCCCGAGATTGCGGACGGGCCGGCGGATGTGGCGGCGGCGCTGAAGCTGGCGCGCAAGGAGCACAAGCGCGTGATCCTGGACTTTGGCGCGGACTGGTGCGGCGACTGCCAGGTGCTGGACATCTACTTTCACCAGAGCCCGAATGTGGAGATTCTGGACAAGAATTTCATTGAGGTGCGGGTGAACATCGGGCGGATGGACGCGAATGTGGAGCTGGCGCACAAGTACGGTGTGCCGCTGCACGCGGTGCCGGCGCTGGCGGTGCTGCGCGCGGACGGCAGCGTGGTGACGAGCCAGGACAAGGAGTTCAGCGACATGCGGTACATGCAGTCGAGTGCGGTGACGACGTTCCTGAACAAGTGGAAGCGGTAGGTTGTTTCTCCCCTTCATGCCGGCGGTGAGGCTGTCGTGATGAAGGGGGCACCCGGCGAAGACGCGGATTCCCTTCGGGAATGACAGGCCGAGAGAGTGAGTGTCGATGACGACAGCGGGTGCGGCGTTGCAGCATTGCGGCCGACGAGCGCGGGGGTTGTGGGAGGTGCTGCATGTGCTGCGCCGGGCGGGGGGTGCGGCGCTGGACCATGATGCGCTGAACCTGGCGCAGGCGACGGCGTACTCGGCGATGTTTGCGCTGTTTCCGGCGTTGATAGTGGCGGCGAGCCTGGTGGGGCTGCTGCCGGGGGCGCTGCCGCTGCGGCTGCAGCTGGCGACGTTTTTTGATCGCGTGCTGCCGTCGAATGTGAGCCCGCTGCTGGAGGGGTACTTTACGAACACGCATGTGAACGGGTACACGGCGCGGTCGGTGGTGAGCGCGGCGGTGGTGAGCCTGGTGGGTGCGACGAGCGTGATGGCGACGCTGATGGAGGGGTTTCGGCGGGCGCACCGGCTGCCGCTGCTGCGGTCGAGCTTCTGGCCGGTGCGGGCGCGGGCGCTGGTGCTGGTGCCGCTGTCGCTGGTGCCGATGAGCGCGGCGAGCGTGCTGGTGGTGTTTGGGCATCTGCTGACGCGATGGGTGGCGCACCAGGTGACGCCGGATCTGCGCTGGCCGGTGTACGTGGTGGCGTACACGGTGCGGTGGACGGTGGCGCTGACCGGGAGCGTGGGGATCATCGCGGTGATCTACCACCTGGGCACGGACATGACGCGCGGAATGCGGGAGACGTTTGAGCCGCTGGTGCAGGACGTGTTGAAGGGGGAGCCGTGGCAGATGATGCGGCGGGAGTGGACGTGGCGGTCGAGCCTGCCGGGCGCGGCGGTGGCGACGGGGCTGTGGTTTGTGTCGACGCTGGTGTTTGGGGTGTATGTGACGCGGTTTGCGAACTACTCGCGGGTGTATGGGCCGGTGGGTGCGGCGATTGCGCTGATGTTCTGGCTGTACCTGATCGCGCTGAGCGTGCTGATCGGGGCCGAGTACAACGCGCAGCGGACGGTGCAGCGGCGTGATCCGGAGCTGGCAGAGCTGTTGTGGAAGCTGCCAGGCTTGCGGAGGGGTAAGACAGGTAGAATAGCGGATTGAGGCAAGGAGTTCGAAGCAAGGGGTAGTGAGTCAGGAGTAGTGAACAGAGCGCCGCTGCGGGATGCGACGCTGTTCTCTGCTCACGACTCCTTACTCACGGCTCCTTAGCTGTGGGAAGGTGTCCGTGCAAAAGGGAATGATGGATGGTTGTCGCCGCGCAAAGATTGTAGCCACGCTGGGACCGGCTTCAAGCACAGAGACGATGTTTCGC
>JAJZFE010000319.1 GCA_021798655.1 Acidobacteriota bacterium
TGCGCAGAGCTACGGGATTTATGTGGCGGCGGTGCTGGGGGTGGTTGGTTTCCTGGTGTATCGGTGGGCGAAGACGGATGCGGGATCGACGGCGTTGGACAAGGTTCGGATTGCGCTGCCGGTATTTGGAACGGTGTGGTTGAAGTACCAGGTGGGACTGTTTTCGCGGACTCTTTCTACGTTGTTGACGGGCGGTTTGCCGTTGGTGCCGAGTCTGGAGACGGCGGCGAAGGCGATTGATTCGAAGCAGATTGGGCTGGCGGTGTACAAGAGCGTGGTGACAGTTCGCGAGGGCAAGGGCCTGTCGGAGAGTTTGCAGAAGACGAAGGTGTTCCCGGAACTGGCGATCGAGATGATCGAGGTGGGCGAGAGCACGGGCGCGCTGCCGCAGATGTTGAACAGCGTGGCGGAGTTTTTTGAGGAGGACGTGCAGACGAACCTGACGGCTGCGATGAGTTTGATTGAGCCGTTGATTTTGATTGTGATGGGGGTGGTGGTGGTGACGATTTTGATTGCGCTGTATCTGCCGATCTTCAGTTTGAGTGCTGGCGGCGGAGGGCAGTAGGGGCTGCGGGACGCATGACCATAGTATGATGACCATGTCGGAGGTGTGCTACGAAGACGATACCCGCGGGCAAGTTTAAGGCTACGTGTCTGGCCGTGATGGATGAGGTTCAGGCGAAACGGGAGCCGGTCACGGTGACGAAGAATGGGAAGCCGGTGGCGCAGTTGGTGCCGATGCCACTGGAAGCTGCCGATCCTATTTTTGGCTTTTATCGGGGCAAGCTTGAGATTGTTGGCGATATTCTGTCGCCAGCCTTCGATGCTGATGAGTGGGAGACGCTCGGGTGATTGTTTTGGATACGCACATTGTTATCTGGCTTGCGGAGTCGCCAGAGCTGCTTTCCTCGGTTGCCACAGAAGCGATTAAGGTTGAACGACGGGATGGTGTTCTGGCGATCTCGGATGTGAGTTTGCTGGAACTAGCGAGGCTGATATTCAGCCGGAGGTTAGAAGTTCGTACTCCGTTGTCGATGTTCTTGCAGCGGGTTGAACAAAGTTTCAAGGTTCTGCCAGTGACAAGTGCGATTGCAGAGCAGGCCATGCTGTTTTCGCCTGATTATCCGAGGGACCTGGTGGATCGTGTGATTGGGGCAACTGCGGTGACGCATGGATGTAGATTGATCACCAAAGATAGAGGAATACGCCAGTCTAAAGAAGTGGATTGTGTTTGGTAGGGCTGTGACGAGTTGATGTGAAGGGAGTTTTATTGCACATGGCGACACCGTTGGCGATACCGATTGGCGAGTTGGGGATGGATGAGGTGGAGCGGGCGCAGGCACTGGCTCGTCGGTACCATGCGGAGTTTGTGGATCTGAAGAATTTCAAGATTCAGCATGAGCTGTTCAAGAGTGTTCCGGTGGACATGATGTTCCGGTACAACTTTGTCCCACTGGAGCAGCAGGAGGGGCGGCTGGCGATTGCGGTGAGCGATCCATCGAAGCTGATGATGCTGGATGAGATCTCGGGGCTGCTGGGGACGCGTCTGGTGACGCGTGTGGCTACGCTGAGCCAGATAACGGAGTTGCTGAAGAAGACGGAGCAGAGCCAGCGGGTGCTGGATGAAGCGAGTGAGGGCCTGGCGTTCGATGTGCTGTCGAATGAGGAGAACGCCGAGGAGAATATCTCGATCGAGAAGCTGACGGCGGATGACGATATTTCACCGATCATCCGGCTGGTGGATACGACGATCTTTACGGCGCTGGAGCGGCGAGCGAGCGATATCCATCTGGAGACATTTGATGACTGCCTGATGGTGAAGTACCGGATTGACGGCGTGTTGCAGCAGGCGATGGCACCGATTGCACGGGAGCATCATCAGACGATTCTTTCGCGTATCAAGGTGATGAGCGAGCTGGACATTGCGGAGCGGCGCGTGCCGCAGGATGGCCGGTTCCGGGTACGGTACAAGGGGCGGTTGATCGACTTTCGTGTGTCGATTATGCCGACGGTGCATGGTGAGAATGCGGTGCTGCGCGTGCTGGACAAGGAGTCGATGAGTGAGAAGTTCAAGAAGCTGAGTCTGGATGTGGTGGGGTTTGCGCCACGGGATCTGGAGCGGTTTCGGCGGTACATCAAGGAGCCGTATGGGATGGTTCTGGTGACTGGGCCGACGGGTTCGGGTAAGACGACGACGTTGTATGCGGCGCTGAACGAGATCAAGAGCGAAGAAGACAAGATCATTACGATTGAAGATCCGGTGGAGTATCAGATTCGCGGAATTACGCAGATACCGGTGAACGAGAAGAAGGGGTTGACGTTTGCGCGCGGGCTGCGTTCGATTCTGCGGCATGACCCGGACAAGATTCTGGTGGGTGAGATTCGCGATGCGGAGACGGCGCAGATTGCGATCAACTCAGCGTTGACGGGGCATCTGGTGTTTACGACGGTGCACGCGAACAACGTGGTGGACGTGCTGGGCCGGTTTTTGAATATGGGGGTGGAGCCGTATAACTTTGTCTCGGCGCTGAATTGTATTCTGGCGCAGCGGCTGGTGCGGCAGGTGTGCGAGTTTTGTGTGCAGGACGTGCATTACGACGACGCGGAGCTGATAGCGAGTGGCCTCGATCCGGCGGAGTGGCGAGGGTTTGTATTTCGCGAGGGCCCGGGCTGTATTGAGTGCGGCGGGACGGGTTTCCGTGGGCGAAGTGCT
>JAJZFE010000492.1 GCA_021798655.1 Acidobacteriota bacterium
CATGGCGACGGATGTGATGAAAGACCTGCTTGCCGAGCGATTCAACCACAAGTTCAACAGCTACCAGGTGCCACCGTTCTATACGATCAGCTGGCAGCAGGATTATTGCCAGATCGACCTTGAAACAATTGGGTGGCTGGAGAGCATCGAGTGTGTGGACATCAACAACACCGCGCTCCCCAAGCCGATAGGCTGGCCGCAAGCGGTGC
Organism: Acidobacteriota bacterium; assembly: GCA_021798655.1. Next base: position 210 of record JAJZFE010000492.1, read on the forward strand.
GGGACCTGCAACGGACAAGCTGGGCGGCTTCTCCGCCGATGAAGCTTTCATGGGAGTACAACTCCACGCTTTACAAGGGAGTATGGCCGGGACCGCATACGGTCTATACGAACCCGCTGGGAGCGATTGCATCGCCAATCAACCCCATCACGAATATCCTTGACGCCAACGGGAATATCCTCGTGTTGACACAGTACGGCACTACGGGAAACACCGCTCCAGTTGCCGCTGCGAATGCATGGACGCCACTGAGCGCGACACAGATCAATGACGGGACCTGCGTTTGGACGGTCGCCAACCCGAACGGCCAGGGCTTCCGCATCTCTCCGCTGCCGCCGCAGTCGGCAGTGACGTACCAGATGAACGTGCGGGCGCAACTGAGGCCACCAATCTTCAAAACGATGCAGCAGCTTTTGACGCCGTTGCCGGACGACTATGCGGGATGGTTCCGCAGCGGGTATGAGTGCTACTGCTACAAAAACTCCCCGGACACCAATAAAGCGAATCAGTTTATGGCTCGGCAGAAGGCATGGCTTGACGATCTTTTGTCGTCGTGCAAGCAGGGCGACCGGGAACGCGACGATGCGAGGTTCATCCCGGACACGCAGATTATGAACGAGAACGACGGATACGATTATGGTCCGGCGAACCCCTACAACTGGGGCTATGGGAGCGGGCGATAGATGGCGACGACCAAAAACCTGCTTGCTACAGTCAACTGGGCCCAGACCTTTATGCGTTTTCAGCCGCTTGCGATTGGTGGTCTGGAGCCTGCAGTGACAAGTGCCAATATGGTGTTGCAGACGATGCTGGGAGCACCGTTTCGCTGGCCGTGGAACCGTTCGGTCGTGAGCTTCCCGCTGATTGTCGGGCAGCAGGACTATACGCAGAGCATCCCCAACTTCGGTTTTGTAGAGACGGTGAGCGTATCGCTTGCGGGCAAGAATACCGAGATCACGCATAAGCGGGTGCTGGCTTTGGATGGCCCCGCGACGGCGCGTCCGGCCTATATGTCCACCCAAAACGATAACGACGCGGACAATATCGAGTTGCGCTTCACCCCTCCGCCCGATGCCGTCTATACGGCGACGGTGACGGTGCAGAATGCTCCACTGGAGATGACTTCGCTGGGCAGTCTGTGGAACAATGTTCCGGACAAGCTAGGATTTGTCTACAACTGGGGTTTCCTGTCGTTTATGGCATTGCTGATGAACGACGCAAGATTCCAGACGTTCAGCAACAAGTTCATTGCGAACCTGCTGGGGCAGCAGCAGGGATTGACCGAGATGGAGATCAACATCTTCCTCGGCAACTACTACCGGCTGGTTCAGATGACGCAGGGCGCACAACTGACCAACCAGCAGGGCATCACGGCGAGGGCTAACAGCTAATGGCCTCTCCACTTCAATCGGCTGGCGCGTCTGTCGATCCCACCCGATCCGCAGCACTGACCATGAACCGGTACATCACCGGACTGTGGACGCAGCGCAGCCCCATGCGCGATGCGGCAACGCCTTATCTGTATGAGAAGTTCTACCAGGCAACGCGGTTCGACAGCCTGCTTGACGGGTTGAACATCGAAAACACCATCCGGCTTACGCTGGGGCGCTCGCCCGGATCGAGCGTCTACAACAGCCAGCTTTTCCCGGCAGTGCGGCGCTTCTTTCCGTTTAAGACGCTGGTTGACGGCACGGAAGTGATTCGCGTGATGGCAGACACGGATACGAACCTGTATGACGCGACCGGTCCCAACACCAAGCTGAATATCTGGAGCAAATCAACGGGATCGGGACAGACCTACTACCAGCAGGTAGGCAATACGCTGTACTTCTCGAATGGCATCGACGCCAAGAAATGGATCGTAAGCTCGTTCACCTGGCAGGCGGGGAAGACGTACAGCGCGAACGATTTTGTCATCGATTCGAATTACAACGTGCAGATGGCGGTGGGAAGCTTTGTGGTGTCGGTGACGGGCATCGCCATTGCGAATAACGTACTGACAGTGACGTTGGATGCAAACGACGACAATCTTCCCTACAACCTGAATTTTATGCAGGGGGTGAACTTCACCTTCGCAGGACTGACGGTCGCCACCTTCCTCAATGGGCAGACAGTGCATCTTGCGGCGACTACGCCGATTGGCGGCGGCGCGAGCATCTTCACAGCGGCGTTTGCCCATGCCGATTACTCCAATACAGCGGACACCGGCAGCGTGACGAGTGGCAGCGGGGCAACGGGAATTGCGGCTCCTGCGTGGAACGCTGCGTTGCTGGGCGTGACGGTGGATGGGGGAGCGCAATGGATCAATCGCGGAAGCTGGGTGCAGAACTGGGGGATCATCGCCCCGCCGAAAGCTCCCACAGTGACGCAGCAGCCTTTGCCGCAGACCGTTCCAGGATGGGCGAAGGGAACGTACTACTCCACCAGCTTTCTGATTTATGACGCGGCAAACCACATCCAGAAGGTGAAGACGTTTGGAACCACAGGATCTGCGGAG
>JAJZFE010000226.1 GCA_021798655.1 Acidobacteriota bacterium
ATCTGCGTTTTTGTGATAGAGCGTGCCGCCTATCCTAGTGTAGTGCGTCAGGCAGACAGGGCTGTTATTGAGGGAATCTCTACCACGTTTGACCTTTTCGAGGATGTCGGATGCGGTGGAGGGGAAGTTCTCCGACAGTCTTAGAAGACTGGGAAAGAGGAGACGAGATGAGCAGGAGACCCCGGAGGAACCATTCAGCGTCGTTCAAGGCGAAGGTAGCTTTGGCGGCGGTGAAGGGCGACAAGACGCTGGCCGAGTTGGCCGAGCAGTTCGACGTGCATCCGAACCAGATCACGCAGTGGAAGACGCAGTTGCTGGAAGGCGTCACGGTCGTCTTCGGCGAGGCGCGTGCCGAGCAGGCATCGGTTGACCTCAAGGCGCTGCACGCCAAGATCGGCGAGCTGACGCTGGAGAACGATTTTTTAGAAGGCGCGCTCACCAAGGCGGGACTGTTGAGCGCAAGACGATGATCGACCGCGAGCATGGGCTGGCCATCCAAAAGCAGGCCAAAGTGTTGGAGATCAGCCGCGCGAGCGTGTATTACCGTCCGCGTCCTGTGCCGGAGAGCGACCTGCTGTTGATGCGGCGGCTCGACGAGTTGCACCTGAACTATCCGTTCGCGGGCAGCCGGATGTTGCGCGACCTGCTGGCGCTGGAACCACCTCGCCGCCACGTGCGCACGCTGATGCGGTAGATGGCGATCGAGGCCATCTACCGCAGGCCGAACACATCGAAGCCCACGCCGGGGCACCGGATTTATCCCTACCTGCTGGGCTCGGTGGCGGTCACGCGGCCCAACCAGGCGTGGGCGATGGACATCACGTATATCCCGATGGCGCGCGGGTTCGTCTATCTGGCCGCGGTGGTGGACTGGTTCAGCCGCCGCGTGCTGGCCTGGCGGCTGTCGATCACGCTGGACACGGCCTTCTGCCTGGAGGCGCTGGAAGAGGCGCTTTCCATGAATGAAAAACCGGAGATCTTCAACACCGATCAGGGCAGCCAGTTCACCAGCGAAGCCTTCACTGCGCGGCTGAAGCAGGAAGGCATCCTGATCAGCATGGACGGACGGGGACGCTGGAGGGACAACGTCTTCGTCGAACGAATTTGGAAGTCGATCAAATATGAGGAGGTTTACCTGCACGCCTACGCGTCGGTCAGCGAGGCACGCGCCGGCATCGGCAACTACATCGCGTTTTACAACACGACCCGCCCCCACTCCAGCCTGCGAGGGCAAACGCCTGATGGTAGTGTCCAGTATTTTTCGCACTTTCGATTTCCGTCATGACTTTGGAAGGTTGTTGGGTTGGGGTTGATTTGCTCTGGCCCCCATGGGGGCCAGAGCAAAAGGTCAGGCGATGGCGACGAGTTCGGCCAGCCGGTTCATCTGCAGATAGCGTTTGGTGCCCCAGCGGGTCGAGGCGACATGCCTGAGCCGCGCGGCGACCAGCATCAGCGCCGAGTTGCCATCCGGGAAGGCACCCACGACTCTGGTTCGTCGTCGTATCTCGCGCATCAGCCGTTCCAGGGGGTTATTCGTGCGCAGGCAGCGCCAGTGCTCCGGCGGCAAGGCGTAGTAACTGAGCGTCTCCTCGATGCCGTTCTCGACGATCTCCGCCGCTTTGGCTAGCCGCATCGCTCGCAGCTTCTCGACCACCTGGCGGGCCTTTTCCTTGGCAGCATGGGCGTCTTCCTGCGCGTGAATGGCCTTGAGCATCGCCGCCACCTCCTTCACCTTGCCTGTGGGCACCGCCGTCCACACGTTGCGGTAGAAATGCACCACGCAGCGTTGCCACTTCGCCTCAGGATAAAAATCACCCAGGTTCTCCACCAGCCCCAGGCACTTGTCGGAGACGAACAGCTCGACGCCCTTCAGCCCGCGTTCCTTCAAGCCGCGCAGGAACTCCGTCCAGCTCGCCTTGTCTTCCTTGGCACCCTCGCTCACGGCCAGAATCTGCCGGTAGCCGCTCTGTGCCACGCCGATCGCAACCAGCACCGAGACGTTCTTCACCTCGCCGCCCCAGCTCCGCTTCAACCATATCCCGTCCAGAAAGACATACGGGAACTCGCCCACCAGCGGCTGCTGACGCCACTCCTCGATCTGCTTGTAGATCCTCTGGTTCAGGTCGCTCACTGTTGACGCCGACACCCGCGTGCCCCATAACGCCTGTGTGATGTCTTCCACCCGGCGCACGCTCACTCCCGCCAGATACATCTCGATCAGCGCCTCTTCCACCGACGACTCGCGCCGCCGATAACGCTCGATGATGGCCGTCTCGAACGGCAGGTTGCGCAGCTTCGGCACCTGCAAGGTCACTTCGCCGGCCTTGGTATGCAACTGACGGTCGTAGCTGCCAGCCCGCGTGTCCTTGCGTCCCTCTGTGCGCTCGTACTTCCGCGCCCCGCACAGTTCGTCCGCCTCCGCGTCCAGCAGCGCGTTCAGCGTCTCTTCCACCGTCGCCCGAACCACCTCCTCCAGATGCGCCCGTATCTTCCCGTCGTCGATCTGAACCACCGCGCCCAATGCCTTCGGCTCAACTGCTGTCTCTACTCCCGCTCCCATCGTCGGCTCCATCACAAGTCCCTCAGAGGCCTCGCTCCTCCTGCTTGTACCAGCCTCCAAAGTCAAAACTCAATTCAAATGTGCGAAAAATAGCCTACGTTATCCGTGCCTGAGCAGTTGTTGTGCAACCTTTACATC
>JAJZFE010000076.1 GCA_021798655.1 Acidobacteriota bacterium
GGACGCAACGCACCCAGCGCCGCAAGCGAAGCATCTTCACGAACACTCTCATCCTTCGCAATCACCACCGCGTCTCCACCCTTCTTCTTCGCTGGCAACGTAACCGGCACTACCTCCGCATCGAACCGTCCTTCCCGCCACGCTGCGCTCGCCTTCCGATGCGACTCCAGTGCGTACGCATCCTGCATCTCCCGCGTGATGCCATGCTTCTCCGCAACAAGCTCGCCCGTCATCCCCATGTGTTGGTCATCGCACGCGCACCACAATCCATCCTTCACCATCGAGTCCACCACCACCGAGTCGCCCATCCGAAATCCCTTCCGCCCCTGCGGCAACAGGTACGGCGCATTCGACATCGACTCCATTCCACCCGCCACCACAATCTCCGCCGCGCCCGTCATCACGCTCTGCGCCGCCAACGCCACTGCCTTCAATCCACTCCCGCACACCATGTTGATCGTCATCGCCGCGACTGTATCCGGCAGCCCGCCCTGCAACGCCGCCTGCCGCGCCGGGTTCTGTCCCAGCCCCGCCGGCAACACGCATCCCATCAGGCACTCATCCACACTCGCAGCGTCAATCCCCGCTCTGCGCAAGGCTTCCCGCACCACCACCGCGCCCAGTTGCACCGCACTCATCTCGCTCAACGCGCCTTGAAATTTCCCCACCGCCGTCCGTACTGCGGACACAATCACCACATCCTTCATCGCTTCACCTCATCAGAATTTTCCTGCAGCCATCCATCGTCCGACGCGCCAGTATAAGCTCCCACACGTACCCTTCGCACCCGCACTCCACACCCAACAATGCATCGCAAAATGGACTCGCATGGTTGCCGCACCATCGAACGACCATCTCCATCACGCACGCTCCACTGCCATCGCAACTCCACGCGACGAAAAAAAATTTCGCAACCTATCGATTTTTCTTGACAGTGAAATTTCGTAAATCTATACCTTCGTTAGCTGCAATGCAGCTTGTTGCAGACGCAATGTCTAATCACTAGGGAGAATAGACAAATGGCAACGAAAAAGGCAGCCACAAAAGCAGCAAAGAAGCCGGCCAAGAAAGCCGCAAAAAAGAAGTAACCCAACAGGCAAACATGAAACGGGGGACGCACACAGCGTCCCCCGTTTCAGTTAACCCATCCATGCCCTAAGGCTTGGCTGCAGGCTGCGGCGAACCCTTAGGAGTAGCCAGATAGCCCGACACCCGGTTCTTCTCAATCACATTCACCACCAACTCATACAGCACCGGATCCTTGCCCGTGTAGAACTGCACCGGCTCGTCCAGACCCTTATCCTTCTTCTCGATATTCCGGTCATCCGCACTCACATTCAACGTGTACCGCGAGTGCTTCTCGTCCGCCTTCTTCAGCTGCAGCTTCACCGTCGACAGCAGCGTCGGCTTCGCGCCCTTCTGCAGCGTGAACTCGTAGTAGTTCCGGTCGCCCTTATGCTTCAGCACTTCCAACTCGCTGTGGTTCGTCGCAATCAGTCCGCTCATCACACCCGCATCGCCAACCACGCGCTGCAATTGCGACTTCGTCGTCTCCAGATCGCTCTTCGTCGCGGCAACATCCGTCTTCACGCCGCCCACATCCGTCTTCACGCTGGCCACATCGCTCGACACAGCGCCAATCTGCTTCGCCGTAGCCGCCTGCTCCTGTTCCAGCTTGGCTGTCTGCGCCTTCTGCGTCGCCAAAATGCTCTGCGTACGCAACTCAATCTGCTTCTGCGTCATACCCACGCTCTGCCCCAGCGTCTCGCTCGTCGCCCGCAGCCGCGCATTCGTTGCATCCAGCTTGGCCACCAGATCCGTGTTCTGCTGCTGGGCCGCGGCCAGCTTCTGGTCCGATGCCGCCAGGTGGTTCTGCAATCCGTAGCACCACACCAGCGCGCCCAGCCCTGCCAGCAACGCTACTGCAACCACAGCCAGAAACGCTCCCGACATCGACCGCTCTTCCACATATCCCTCTTCACTCATAGCGCTCTCCTCTTTCAGCCTTGGATGGATTCTTTCAATGCATTCCTGTGATGCACTCTGCATAGCTTCCTGATATGTCTTTGGACGTTCTGCTCCTACAACCAGCATCACATCCCGTTCGTGCTGACCAATAAACGCACAACAAAACTATACCCCGACTTGACCCAGCTAAACTCATCCTATGCAACGCTCAGACTTCTGCATCGCCGGCGCCGGCATCATCGGACTCTCCCTCGCTCTCGAACTCAACCGCCGCGGAGCCTCCGTTACCGTTCTCGATCAAGCCGACCCCCTCTCCGAAGCCTCCACCGCCGCCGCAGGTATGCTCGCCGCCAACGACCCCGACAACCCAACCGCACTCCAGCCCCTCAGCGACCTCAGCGCCGCCCTCTACCCCGCCTACCTCGCCCTTCTCGAACGCCTCTCCGGAATCCCCGTTCCCTTCCAGACCAGCACCACCCTGCAGGCCATCGAGTCCACCCATCCTCTCTTCCCCCAGGCCCTCTCTCCCACTGCCGCCACCGCTCTCTTGCCGCAACTCAATCCCCACGGACGCTCGTTCCTCCACCTCCACGAGCACAGCGTCGATCCAGGCCAACTAGCCCCCGCTCTCCTCGCAGCAGTCCAGTCCACCACCATCGACCTCCGCACCCACACGCCAGTCCATACGGTCCGCAGCACCACCACCGCTACTCAAATCGACACCGCG
>JAJZFE010000291.1 GCA_021798655.1 Acidobacteriota bacterium
GAGGAACGAGAACAGCAGCTCGCCCCATGGATCCACCAGTACAACTTCCACCGCCCCCATAGTAGTCTTGCCAGGTCGCCACCCATCAGCCGCTCAGCACTCGATGTCAACAACCTGTTGAGACTCCACATCTAGACGTGCTATTTGGCTTCACCTCGGGTGAGCTCGGTACGGATGATGGCGGACGGAAATGCTACAGATGTGCGCCTCCCCTACAGATCGTGATTCGACTGCCTTTCCTGGTTTTTCATGAACTTCCGAAGTTGATGGCTCATCCCGGCATCCATTAGCCAGGGAGTGAGCAGGATGGCGATCGAGGCGAGTGCCAGCACAAGGTCGAGTTTCATATTGGGTTTATCGGCGGTTGCTTCCCAAAACTTTAGATGTCACGCTTCTTGCCCTGAAATGAAACGTTGCGGTAGCGGGAATCAACGCTGCCCAGCAGCACCCAATGCCTTCATCTGGCGAAACCATCTACAATCAAGAGAGCCGATGATGCCTTTGGTCCAATCCGACGCTCTGATCCAGATCGACCTTTCGCCGCGCAGGCCGGTCGCCAAGCCCGAGTGGCTGAAGGCCCGTGCTCCCATAGGCGAGACGTTTCATGACCTCAAGAAGCTGGCCCGCGAGCTGAAGCTCAATACGGTCTGCGAGAGCGCGCACTGCCCCAACATCGGCGAGTGCTGGAACCACAAGACAGCGACGTTCATGATGCTAGGGAATCTGTGCACGCGGCGCTGTGGCTTCTGCGCTGTGCCCAAGGGCAAGCCTGAGCCGATTGATCACACGGAGCCGCAGCGGGTGGCCTATGCGGTGGCGCAACTTGGGCTGGCGCACGCAGTCATTACCAGCGTGAACCGCGACGATGACAACCTTGGCGCAGCACAGGCCTTCGTCAACGTCATCCTCGAGATCCGCCGCCAGTCTCCCGGAACGCAGGTCGAAGTGCTGACCCCCGACTTTCAGGGTGTGGCTGAGGCTCGGCAGATGGTAGTTGCCGCGCGGCCCGAGATTCTGAACCACAACATCGAGACCGTGCCCCGGCTTTACCGGGTTGCAAAGTCCGGCGGCCGGTACGAGCGCAGCCTGGAATTTTTAGCCGAGGCAAAGAGTGAGTCCACGATGCACGAACTGGGCCCGCTCGTGACCAAGACCGGGATCATCGTCGGCATGGGCGAGGAGATGCACGAGCTTCTCGGCGTCTTCCGCGACCTTGCTGACCGCAAGGTGGACATCCTGACGATAGGGCAATACCTGCGTCCAAGCCGCGATCATCTGCCGATGTCCCGCTTCTATACCCCTGAGGAGTTCGCTTTCCTCAAGCATGAGGCGCTCGGCATGGGATTCCGCCACGTCGAGTCTGGTCCGCTAGTACGAAGCAGTTACCATGCCCACGAGCAGGCCCAGTCCACCGGTCTCGTGTTGTAGGTTCCGTCTGACGCGCTAACAACCAAGAGAAACGCAGGCATTGTCGCGCTGCTGCGCCCCGATCAAGAGGGCAGTCCACAGATGGGAACGCACACCCCTGCACTGAGTGCCCATGGGAGCGATGCGCTACGACTGGGTCGTCGGTGGATTCTCAGCCGGGGAGGAGGTTTCCACGTCTGCTTTGGCGAAGGCGTGGGGCGCTGTGGGAGCTGCGCCGTGGTCTTTGCTGAGGGACTCGTTGGCGGCGGTCATGGTTTTGCCGCCGAGGGCGCCGGTGACGGCTGCATCCATCATGAGCTCTGCGAAGCGGCGGGTAGCACGGTCGAGTTGCTCGATGCGCTGGCGGATGAGCTTGTGGTCCTTGCTGCGCAGAGATTGCTTGAGCTCGGCGGCGGCGGCGGCGATGACGGCGTGCTCGTCTGGGGTGAGCTGCTGCCAGGCGGGGGACTTCTCGCCCTTGGCGACGGCTTCGAGGATGGTCCGGGCTTCGTTGGCGGACTCGATGAGCTGACGTGCTGTGATGTCGTCCTCGGCGTGGTCGAAGGAGTCGAGGATCATGGTCTCAACCTGCTCGTCGGTGAGGCCGTAGGTGGGCTTGACTTCGACCTGGGCCTCCTGCCCACTGCGCTGCTCGCGTGCACTGACGTGGAGGATGCCGTTGGCGTCGATGAGGAATTTGACCTCGATGCGGGGGAGGCCGGCGACCATGGGCGGAATATTCCTGAGGTCGAAGCGGGCGAGAGAGCGGCAGTCCTTGGCTAGCTCGCGTTCGCCTTGCAGGACATGGATGGCTACGTTGGTCTGGCCGTCTACGCCGGTGGTGAAGTGCTCAGTGGCGGAGGCGGGGATGGTGGAGTTGCGTTGGATGATTTTGGCTACGACGCCGCCGAGGGCTTCTATGCCGAGAGAGAGCGGCGTGACGTCCAGGAGCAGGAGGTCATTGGTGGCCTTGTTTTCTGTGCCGGAGAGGATTTGAGCTTGAACTGCGGCTCCAAGAGCTACGACTTCATCGGGGTTGAGCTCGGTGTGCAGCTTGCGGTTGCGGGCTTCGAGGGAGAACAGCTGGGTGACGAGAGCGCGGACGGCGGGGATGCGGGTGGAGCCGCCGACCATGACTACTTCGTCGATCTGGTCGGGGGTGAGCTGGGTGTCCTTGAGGGCCTGCTTGACGGGAGCGGCGGTGCGCTGGATGACGGGTGCGATGAGTTGCTCGTATTGGGCGCGGGTGATCTCTCGGGCATATAAACTGCCACCGGG
>JAJZFE010000368.1 GCA_021798655.1 Acidobacteriota bacterium
GTAGGCCCAGGCGGTGAGGGAGGGGTTGAGGGTGTAGAGGTTGGAACGGGCCCAGGCGGTTTGGGGGACGGCGTCGGGGGCGGGACGGAGGGCTCCGGAGGGGAAGATGCCGTAGGGCCAGTCGGAGGGAGCTTCGCGGGGATCGATCTCGCGGGCGACGTCGTTGACGACGAAGTTGGCCCAGGCGGCGGAGCCGATGGAGGCGACGGCGGGGTCGACACCGGCGATGCCGTTGATGAGGATGTAGGCGTGGGTGAGGTCGAAGCGGGGGTCGAGGCCGAGAGCCATCATGGAGGCGGTGGCGTTGACGAGGGTGGTGCCGCTGACCATGCCGAGGATGGTGTGGTCGGGGTTGGTGCGGAGGGGATGGGTGCCGGAGGGGTCGTGGGCGTCGAGCGGGCCGCCGGGGAAGGGGAGGGTCTCGGAGAGATGCTCGCGCTCGACCCAGAACTGGAACTCGCCGGGAGTGTCGGCGGTGTCGGCGCCGATCTCGAAGGTGGTGACGATGACGGCGCGGATGGGCCAGGGCTTTGCTGGGGTTTGGGCTGGGGTTTGGGCTGGGGTTTGGGCGCGGGAGATTGGGGTGAGGAGCAGCGCCAAGAGGGCGAGGGCGGCGGCGCGGACGATGAAGGTGCGCATGGCGGGCTCCTGTGCGGGGGTGGAGTGTTCAGGGTATCGCAGGATGGAAGGTGACGAGCAGATGGCTTACGAGGGCTAATCGAACTTTATGTTTTTTGAAACATCTTCAACGCGCTTTCGATGACCGTCGCGCGCGGACTGCTCTTGTACGCGGCGCGGATCATCCTTCAGACGATGTTCGCGATATTGACGGTTTGTTTCACTAACAGCCAATTGAAGAGTATCGCGGTGATAGCGTTTAACCTCTTCGATGGTCGTGCCGGTCAGGCTCACTGTCGAACCCGATAGCCGGGCAATTCCAGGTCGATGCATCATTGTGAATTTGGGTGGATGATTCCAATTCTCTATGAACATCCTTGCCCATTCCGATGGTGGGCAACGAGAAAGAGCAAATGGAATCGTGTACAGAGCACTGCCGGGGGTGCCGTCATTCCGCGGCTCTGTTATTTCTTCAACGATCACGCGAGTGATTTTTATTTCGTCATTTTCCGCCGTGCTTTTTTCGGGCGATGACTCCGGTGGCCGATTTGCTTGAGTGATCGTTGCCATCGGCGTACCGATTGGAGGAGCAGTTTCGCGAACCCCAAGCAAAGTGTGAACGAGATCATCATAATTTCGTTCCGAGTAGGGGGCTCCCGTGAGATCGATGTAATACTTTCCAAGCAGCCAGGATGGCGCTGATTGTTTCCACTCCCCGTGGCGCAAAACTGGAATAAACTTCCGCTCGTTTTGTGAGGTCATGGCTTCTGCTGTCATGATGTCTCCTTCATAGCCGACGCCACCTTCGCGAGCGTCTGAGCGTTGCTTGTAGCGGGGCGTGCAGACAATGACAACAAACTCGTTGTCGCGGACACCTCGTTCCATGAACGCGGGCAGTTGATCTCCCGGAATCGCAGACCATCTGTCGATGCAAACATCAACCCCATCTTTGCGAAGGCGTGTTGCTAATTCACGTATCCATTCACAATGTGCGTTGTCATCCCAAGAGTAGGAAATGAACGCGGATTTCACGGCACCTACTGATTGCGATTTAGCTGTCTCTCTCATATCCGGTCTAAACCCCGATGACTGTCTGGCATACGCACGCATGCGCTGGTTGTAGGCAGTTGCTCGCTCAATTGACAAATTTAGCGAGGGTCGAAACAACTCTACGAACGTCCATGCAGGGGAGTACTCGTCGGGTGGGTATATTCCCTTTTTGCGAACATATTGTTGCACGGAACTTAGGAACTGCTCGATTTCAGGAGCCACCATGTCGGTCCACTCGACATCACGAATTGTCGAAGGATAGAGGTCGGGGAAGGCGGGTTCGAACATACCCGGAAAATCTTTTAGGCACTCGTGATTCTTGAGAAGATTTTGGAGGTTGCTCGTCGTCCAGAGGTAGGATTCATTCAACTCAAGATCAAGCGCACTGCACCAAGTGGCCATTCCGAGAGCGCCCTCAAGGATTTTGTAGTATGACTGCGCTAGCAGAAAGAAAAGATTCAGGGCCGAATTGAGCCTGTCTTCCTCGGACATCTGCGGCGGCGCAGATTCCGTCTTCGCGTTTCGCCTTTTGGATTCGGCAGATTTCGCTTCCATAGTCGCGAGTATTTTACCGTGATAGGCCGATGTCAATGACGTGATTCGATGAGTAACGATAAACGCGGATCAGTGGAACGGTGTCGGTTGGTTAGCTCCAGTCGTCGCGGACCTGGGCCTGGTCGGCGAAGATTTGCTCGAAGCGGTCGGATTTTTTGATGAGGATGTCGCCGAACTGCTCGGATTGGCGGAGCAGGATGGCTTGCAGGCGAACGAGCTCCAGCATGGCGAGGAAGGTGCAGATGATGGCTCGCTCGGACCTGGAGTTGTGCAGCAGGCGGCGGAGGCTCATGGGCTTGTCTTCCATGAGCAGGCGGCGCTTGACGAACTCGATCATCTGGGCGACGGTGACGGTCTCCTCGTCGATGGCGTGGATGGGGCGCTGGCGGAGGCGGGTGAGGATGTCCTGAAAGACGCGGACGAGGTCGACGGTGTCGGCGTCGATTTCGCGCTCG
>JAJZFE010000129.1 GCA_021798655.1 Acidobacteriota bacterium
GATAGGAACATGGCCGAAGCACAACGTAAGCGTACGCCTTCCCCCTCTTGACCTGAGGAACGGCGCTATGGGTATGGGATAAGGACTGATTTCGGAAGTGTCCACTTATTTTAAGTGGACACTTCGGGAAGTTCCTGTCAGGCGGCTTTGAGATTGATTTCCGCTTTGAGAGTGGCGGCGAGGCTCCAGGGCAGCAACTCGTCGATGCGGCTTATTGGGTGGTCGGCGATCTGGGCCAGCACGGTGCGGAGGTAGAGCTCCGGATCGAGGCCGTTGAGCTTGGCCGAGCCAATGAGGCTATAGAGGGCGGCGGCGCGATCGCCGCCGGCGTCGGAGCCGGCAAACAGATAGTTCTTCCGCCCAAGAGCCACCGTGCGCAGTGCGCGTTCCGCCGCATTGTTGTCGATCTCCAGGCGTCCGTCATCGGCGTAGCGCGTGAGGGCACGCCAGCGCGAGAGCGCATATCGGATCGCACCCGCGGTCTCGCTCTTCGGCGACAGTGAACGCAACGATCTCTCCATCCATTTGCGCAACTCGTCGAGCAGCGGCCTTGCCTTTGTCTGGCGGATGGTCAACCTCAGGTCGGCAGGCTTGCCGCGAATCTCCTCTTCGATCGCGTAAAGAGCGCCGATGCGCGTCAGCGCTTCGGTTGTGGTGGGCGAGGCGTGGATGGCATGAATCTCATGGAACTTGCGCCGCGCGTGCGCCCAGCATGCCACCTCGTAGATCGCGCCGTTGCCGTAGAGATGATGGAAGCCCGCGTAGGCATCGGCCTGTAGTGCTCCCTTGAAATCCTTCAAGTGCTGCTGCGGATGTTCGCCCTTGCGATCGGGCGAGTAGGCGAACCAGACGGCGGGCGCTGTATCTTCGCCGGCTGGCCTGTCGTCGCGCACATAGGTCCATAGCCGTCCGGTCTTGGTCTTCCCGTTGCCAGGCGCGAGCACCGGTATCGGCGTGTCGTCTGCATGAAGCTTGCTGCCTGCGAGCACATGCTTCTGAAGCGCGTTCACCAACGGAGTGAGTAACTCACTGGCGGCGCCAACCCAGCCGGCCAGCGTGGAGCGCTCGATCTCGACTCCCTGCCGCGCATACATCTCCGACTGACGATAAAGCGGCAAGTGATCACCAAACTTCGACATCAGCACATGGGCCAGCAACCCCGGCCCGGCAAGACCGCGTTCGATGGGCCGCGATGGCGCGGGAGCTTCGACCACGCGGTCGCATCCGCTGCATGCAAACTTCGGCCGCACGTGGCGAATGACCTTGAAGCTCTCGGGGATGTACTCCAGTTGCTCGGCAACGTCTTCGCCGAAGGGCCGCAACTGGCCGCCGCAGTCCGGGCAACAATCGCCATGAGGAAGATGCGTGACAACTTCGCGCGGAAGGTGCTCGGGCAGCGGCTTGCGCGGTGATCTGTCCTTGCGTTCGTTGGCCGGTGTATCGGCCGTCGGCGCAGCGGCAGCGGCCATCGCTTCGGCTTCAGCCTGCGTGGACTCCAGATCTTCGAGCCCGAACTCAAGCTGCTCCAGTTGCACAACGATCTTCTCGCTCTTCTTGCCGAAGAGCATATGCCGCAGCTTGTCGACCAGCAGCTTCAGGTGCTCGATCCGCTCGCTGCTTGTGCGCAACTCCTCGCTTCGCACGCTCAGTGTCTGGCGCTGTTCATCGAGTTCCGCGTGCAGTTGCTGGAGTGTCTCGTGTTGCGCCGCGAGTGCTTCAAGACGCTGCTCGCGCTCCCGCATAACCAGCGCCTTCAACGATCCCACATCAAGTGAATCGAGATCGGGCAGCGGAACGGAAACCATGGACGCAGTATGCCATAAGATAGCTCGGAATGCATCAATAAAAGCCGCATGAATACAGGAGAATCACGTGTATAACTCACACCGCGATCTGCGGTGCAAATGTCCGCTCCGGCCTTCTCCAGTCGATGCCTTCGAGCAGCATCGCCAGTTGCGCCCGGCTCAAAGAAACAGTTCCGCGCTCGGCCTTGGGCCAGATGAAACGCCCGCGTTCAAGCCGCTTGGCGAACAGGCAAAGACCATCGCCGTCGAACCACAACAGCTTCACGATGTCGCCTCTGCGGCCGCGAAATACGAAGACGTGTCCCGAGTATGGTTGCTGCTCCAGTACGGTCTGCACCTGCGCGCTCAAGCCATGGAAGCCACGACGCATATCGGTCACGCCGGCAGCGATCCAGATCCTGGTCCCCGTGCGAAGTTCGATCACTTGCGCAGGCTCTCAAGAATCGATCGCAATAATACCGGGTCCGCGCCGCACTCGACACTGATCATCGCCCGCCCAGGAAACTCAATGTGAATCGACCCGCCTGCTGCCGGTCGTTCCTTCTCAGGCTCTCGCTCGCCGTCATGAGCCGCGCACGCGGCAGGCACGACAACGGGAAGCAAAGCCGAACATCCAGGTTCGATCAGCTCGCCCCTCTTGAATGCACGCCGCCACTGAAACACCTGATGCGAGTTCACGCCTTCGGCTTGAGCAACCCGAGCCACGCTCTGGCCAGGCAAAAACGTAAGTTCCACTATCCGCCGCTTCTCTGCAACGCTCCGCCGTATCCGAGACCCAGACAATCCCATGACCTAATCGTCAATGCCTAACTCAGGCTCAGTCCAGAGGGGAAGAGCGTTCGCTTACACCTTAGACTCATCT
>JAJZFE010000476.1 GCA_021798655.1 Acidobacteriota bacterium
GCTGGAAGACACTGGTGAGGTTGACCTGCAGAACCTGCTGCCAGGATTCGAGGGAGGTGTCGACGGCGGCGTCGCGGTGGATGGTGCCGGCGTTGTTGATGAGGATATCGACCTGTCCGAAGTGGTGGTGGACCGAGGAGAAGAGATGCTCGGCGCCGGTGGGGTCGGAGAGGTCGGCCTGGAAGGCGGTGGAGATGCCGCCGGCCTTCATGATGGATAAGGCCGTTTCGGTGGCGGGGCGGCGGTTGCCGTGGACAGCCACGGAGGCACCTGCTTCAGACAGCGCGGTGGCGATGGAGGCACCGAGGCCGCTGGCGGCGCCGGTGACGAGAGCGACTTTGCCGTTGAGACGGAAGAGATCGAGAACCTTGGACATAGAGAAAGTTTACGCGCGGTGGCGGCTCCTGTGTGGGATGCGCGAGGGGTTGCGGCCGCGGACGACGAGCCGATGCGGGGTCTCTCCGGCCGAGATGAAAGAGGATCGGGTGGCGTGCAGGAAGAGAGGTGGGGTGCTGAAAGCGAGATGGCCGCAGCGGGTGCTCTTCGGGAGCGGTCCGTTGCAGCCATCGCGAGGGTGGGTCGGGTTAGCGGTCGATGGAGAACTGGTCGCGGCGGTTCTGCTGCCAGCAGCTCTCGGTCTCGTCGGTGCAGAACTGGCGCTCCTTGCCGTAGCTGACGACGCGGATGCGGGAGGCGGGGACGCCGGCGGCGACCAGGCCCTGCTTGGCAGCGTTGGCGCGGTTTTCGCCGAGGGTGATGTTGTACTCGGCCGAGCCGCGGTCATCGCAGTAGCCGCCGATGAGCACCTTGATGTTGGGGTTGGCGTTCAGGTAGGCTGCCGCCGCGGTGACGGCGGTCTGTGCGTCGGCACGCAGCTCGTAGCTGTCGTAGTCGAAGAAGACGTCCTGGACGTGCGAGCGGAAGAGGGCATCGCTGCCCATGTCGCCGTCGCCCTTGGGCGCGGGAGGCATCTCCGGCACGCGGACGGTGACGCGGACGCTGGCGTCGGTGGTGCCGCCATCGCCTTTGGCGACGAGATGGAAGTTGGTGGAGCTGGAGGGCGAGACGGTCTGCGTGCCGTTGATGGCGACGTTGCCGATGCCGTCGATGGAGACGCTGGAGGCGTTGGTGGTGCGCCAGTTGAGCACGACGGACTGGCCGAGGTCGATGGAGAGGGGATCGGCGGTGAGCGTCGCGGTGGGCGCGGCGGCGCTCTCACTGGGGGCCATCGCGGCCGGGGCGGTGGTGGCGGGCTTCTTGTGACAGCCGGTGACGGTCAGCACAGCGAAGCTGAGGGCCAGTGCGGCGACGGTCCAACCCTTGGTCATGACCAGCGAGCGATGGTTTGTCATAGCGATTTTCTTTCTCTCTCCTGAAGACGGGTGTTGAGGGTTGTGATGCAGCGTCCAGCTTCTAAGTTACTCGATTTGCGGGTATTCGTAGAGCGATGGAGTGGTAATTTTAGGGGGCTTCGAGCAGAAGCGCGATGCGGATTCCCTCGCTTCGCTGCGGAACGGCAGGCCGAGGGGAGTTACTTCCAGCTCCAGTTGGGCATGTCGGTGCCGGGGCCGGTGAGGGCGCGTTTCTGGGTGCCGTCGGCGAGCATGGACATGACGCGGGTGTGCGCGGCGCGGCCATCGGGGTCGTTGGCGAAGACGATGTGGCGTCCGTCAGGGGACCAGGAGGGGAAGTCGCAGCGGCCGATGTCGTGGGTGAGCTGGATCCACTTTTTGCTGGCGATCTCCATGACGTAGATGTCCTGTCCGCCGGGAGCGCCGGGGCCGTACTTGCGGTCCCAGGCGAAGGCGACGAACTGGCCGTTGGGAGACCAGGAGGGGGAGCTGGCGTAGCCGCCGTCGGTGAGGCGGGTGACGCCGGAGCCGTCGGCGTCCATGGTGTAGATCTGCGGGAGCCCGGTGCGGCCGGAGACCCAGGCGATCTGCGCGCCGGTCTTGGGGTTCCAGGTGGGCGAGACGTCGGGGCCGGCGAAGGAGGTGATGCGGTGAGCGAGCGAGCCCTGCGGGTCCGTGACCCAGATCTCGGGGTCGCCGGTGCGGGAGCTGGAGAAGGCGATCTGCTGACCGCTGGGCGACCAGGCGGGCGAGAGGTTGGTGCCGCCGACCGAGCTGAACGCGACGATGCGGCCCAGCAGGAGCGAGTACATCTTGATCTGGAAGCCGTTCTTGTCGAGCGAGCTGAAGGCGATGCGGGAGTTGTCCGGCGAGACGCGCGGGCCGAGCGAGACGGTGCCGAGGTGCGTGAGCTGGTGCTGGTTCGCGCCGTCGTAGTCCATCATCCAGATCTCTTTGTTGGGGCCTTCCTGCTTGACGTAGAAGATGTGGGTTTCGGCGATGCCGGCGGTGCCGCCGAGGCGGAGGATGATCTCGTCGGCGAACTCGTGGGCGATCTGGCGGGCACTCTCGTCGCTGGCGTCCTCGTTGTAGAGCTTGGTGAAGACCTGCGGGTACTGGGTGTTGTGGGTGTCGTCGAGGAAGCCGTTGACGATGAGGCGGCCGCCCTGGGTGGCGAAGCTGCCGAAGGCGACCATCGCGGCGCTGGACGGCGCGGCAGACCACTGCGCGAGGTTGATCTCGGACTGGCTGCCGGGGGTGGACTCGGGGTTCTGGCTCTTGGAGACAACGTCGAAGAGGCCGGCGGAGGC
>JAJZFE010000027.1 GCA_021798655.1 Acidobacteriota bacterium
CAACGACGTAAGCGGAATCGCGATGTTCGTCAGAATCAAGATCCAGTATGCCCAGCCCATAGGCCCGAACATACGGTTCCACATCATGAAGAACTCCCAGTGGCTGGCCGAGTACCACGACATGAACACTTCCATGCCGTAGCCGTACGCCACAATACCACCCGTACCCAGCATCACCTTCGCCATATTATCCAGATGGCGCAAGGTCACCATGTCTTCCAGGTGATAGAACTTGCGGATCGGAATCGCCAGCGTCAGCACCATCGCAAAGCCCGAGTAGATCGCGCCCGCGACAAAGTATGGCGGGAAGATCGTCGTGTGCCAGCCAGCCAGCGCCGCGACCGCAAAGTCGAAGCTGATGACCGTGTGTACCGAAAGCACCAGCGGTGTCGAAAGACCCGCCAGCAGCAGCGAAGCCGACTCATACCGAATCCAGTGCCGCGTCGATCCGCGCCAACCCAACGACAGCAGGCCGTACATATACTTCGCAAACGGCATCGTCGCCCGGTCACGCAGCGTTCCGAAGTCCGGAATCATACCCACGTACCAGAACACAATCGAGATCGTCGCGTACGTCGATACCGCGAACACGTCCCACGCCAGCGGGCTGCGGAACTGCGGCCAGACGTTCATCGTGTTCGGGTACGGAAATAGCCAGTACGCCAGCCATGGACGTCCTACGTGGATCAGCGGAAACGTACCTGCGCAAACCACGGCAAAGATCGTCATCGCCTCCGCAAATCGGTTGATCGAGTTGCGCCACGTCTGCTTGAACAGCAGCAGAATCGCAGAGATCAACGTGCCTGCATGGCCAATACCGATCCACCACACGAAGTTGATGATCGCAAAGCCCCAGGCGCCAGGAATCGTAACGCCCCAGATTCCTACGCCCTTCAGAAACAGCCAGGTGCAGCCGATCACTACGCCGGTCGCCACCGCCCCACCCAGCATCAGGCCAAAAAACCAGCCCAGCGGAGTGTTCGACGTCAGCACGATCCCAGCAATCTTCTGCGTGACCGACTTGAAGTTATGACCGGGAGCGATCACGGCATACTCGCCGGTACGCGGATCGATCATCGGATCATTCAATGGAACTTTGGTCGCCATTATGCCAGCTCCGGATTGGGATTGATGACACCGGCCGTGTACGTCGTGCGCGGGCGGAAGTTGAGGTCTGCCAGCACCGGGTAGTCGCGCTCCTCAGCCTTGCGCTTCGCCACTTTGCTCGCCTTGTCGTTGATGTTGCCAAACACAATCGCGTTCGTCGGGCATGCCTGCTGGCAGGCCGTCACAATATCGCCATCGCGAATCGCCCGGTTTTCCTTATCAGCCGTAATCTTGGCCGACTCGATCCGCTGCACGCAGTAGCTGCACTTCTCCATCACGCCACGCGAACGTACCGTCACATCCGGATTACGCATGAACTTCAAGCTCTCCGTGTCATAGTCGGAGTACAGCAGGAAGTTGAACCGGCGAACCTTATACGGGCAGTTATTGGAGCAATACCGGGTTCCAACACAACGGTTGTATACCATCGTGTTCAATCCCTCAGGCGTATGCACCGTAGCACCTACCGGGCAAACCTGCTCGCAACCCGCGTTCTCGCAGTGCTGGCATGCCATTGGCTGGAAGTGTGCCTTCGGTGCATCCAGATCGCCTTCAAAGTACGTATCGATCCTAAGCCACTGCATATTGCGGCCAACCTTCACCTGTTCGCGGCCAACCACCGGAATATTGTTCTCCGCGTAGCAGCTTACGATGCAGGCATTGCAGCCAATGCAGCTGTTCAGGTCGATCGACATGCCCCAGGCATTCTGCATCTGCAACGACGACGCATCCTGCTTCTCATAGTTCCACGCATCCGGAAAGAAGCTCTCGTCCTTCTTCGGCGTCTCACCCTGCGGGCCGTAGCCAACCTTATTCACCAGCGTCCCACTCGCACCCTCATGGGCAAAGTCAGGATTCTTCTTTACTTCTTCCAGCGTCGCGTACCGGATGATCGACCGCTCCATCGCTTCATGTCCTGCCAGCGAGTACGTGCCTTCCTTATCCGACAGCGGCTTTTCCAGATCATGCTGGGCAAACGCGCCGCGATGCTCGATGTTATGAACCTTCGTCACACACAGGTCATACGTGCCATCCAGCTTGGTGATCTTGGCGCCGTCTGCATACAACGGGCTGTCCGCAGTCCGCAGCGTGTAAGCATTGAAGCCCACGCCCGCACCCACACGGCCTGCCTCCACCCGGCGTCCATGTCCCAGGTACACCGTAATCACGTTGTCAGGATGTCCCGGAACCACCAACACTGGAACCACGACCTTGCGGCCATTCAACTCAATCTCGGCCTTGCCGTTCTCATCCAGCTTCAGCGTCTCCTGCGTCCGGAAGCTCATGAGCGCAGCGTTGTCCCAGCTCAGACTCGTCACCTGCTTCGGCAACTCCTGCAGCCAGCCCACGTTCGCAAATCGGCCGTCATACAGAGAAGGATCGGGCCGGAACGAAATCTCCAAGCCTCCCGTGCTCGTTGCCGCCGCTGCCGCTGACGTCATCGCCTTCGGAGTGCCTACAGTCTTTGGCGCAAACGCCGTACCTTCCACCCAGCCGTCGTGCAGCGCCTTGCGCCAGCCCGTGGCAAAGTCTCCGGAAATATACGT
>JAJZFE010000032.1 GCA_021798655.1 Acidobacteriota bacterium
ACCACCACTCCTCCTCCGTCACATCCGACGGATACACCTTGCGAGTCTTGCCCATCCTTCCATGCTGAACAGAAAACAGACACCAGCAAAGACTCTAACCAGGTGCAAAGTCCATAACACCCTCTAGTCGAGCATTCAGGAAGAAATCACCGGCATCTCCTCCGACTACGATCACGCTTTCGAAGTAAACCGGCTCAGTCTCCCTCACGTTGAAGTCGTCAAGAAACAGCGTAGTGTCGACAGAAAACCATTGATCTCTTTGCCTCGATCCTTGCCAGACATGGATGCAAACGTCGTGTTGCCCCTTGGCCACGGGAATTGAGAGCCACGAGGTGCTTCGCAGTGAAGCCGTCCAGCGACTATCCAGCCCCACATTCACAGCGTTCGCCCGAGGCAACCGCTTCATGTCAGACTTCAGCAGAAAGAAAACCCGGCCGGCAGGGACAGCCTCGCTCATCGCAGGAGTGACCTTCGGCGCGGGCAAAGCGCTGCCTGCCGGCGGTATTCCGCAGGCGCGCAACTCGGCCTCCGACGCAGGAAAGTTCGTTCGATTCCATCGCTTCAGATATCTCATGTCTGGAGCGTCCGACTGGGGCATCGCCGCAATCCTTTGCAGCCACTCCGTCGCAACGCCCTGCTTTACCGCCAGCAGCGTGTTCGTATCCACAAAATATGTCTGGCCCGCAACCACATCCAGTTGACCCAAATGCAGCGTTGGCCTCATCCCCGGAACCAACTTCGTGGCGGAGCAAAGCCTATGCGCGCCCGGAGCCATCGAAACAGCGACGTACGATTGCTGCTGCGTCTCGCCAATCCACCTGCGATCTATTCCGACGTGTATCGGCACAGCGGCGTAGCCGTACTTTGAACCGGGAAGCAGAAAGCCGAGGACGTTGTGGCTATCAAACTGTGGCACTCCAGAAAAGAAGTACACCAGCGCCTTACCTGCCTCCGGTGGCCCCGGCAACGTCGGCGGAGGCACCGATCCACTCGGCATCTGGTTAGGGTCAGCACCGCAGGTCAACCGCGCCTCCGCCGTCTTCCACAGTTTCGGCATGCCCGCCATGCCTCCCGCAGGCAGCGCCTGCGCATACATCGCACCCTCTTCAGGATTGATCGGCTGCAACGTAAAGAAACCCGCAAGCCGGATGTACTGGTTGTAGAACGAGTAGCTCTGCCCGGCCACCGCCTCCACGCGCTCCAGCAGCACAGCGTTGTTAGTGTGCGGCAGCGCGCCTCGCACCTTCGCCGCCGCACACAGATGATGCACGCCCGGCATCACATCCACATAGCTGTAGCCGTACACCGTCTCGTGGTTCACGCCAAACCAGTGCCCGTCGATGCCCAGCCGCACCGGCTCGCCCAGCTTGCCGAACAACCCCCGCGTCTCCGTGATGACGTACACCCGCGCCAGCCCCGGCTTCAGCGCAGGCTCCGCACCGTGGCTGCCCACCGAGCCCTGCGGCGCGCTCTCGCTCTCACCGCCGCACGCCGCCTGCACCATCGGCAGGCTGTACGGATCAATCACCTTCGTCTGCGCCGACGCCTGCGGAACACCGCACAGCAACAGCACTCCCGCACTCAGCCACACCCGCACAGCACGCTGCATCTTGCAACCTCGCCGCTCAACGTCACCTTGTGAGACGCGCATTCTTCGCAACGCGAGTACCTACCCGCGCCCGCCCTGCTTCCGCCACACCACGCGCACCTGTTGCCGCCACCGCTCATCAATCGCCAGCAGCTGCCACTCCACGCGCGGCGACAGATACCGCAGCACCACCTCCGTCGCCGGATGCACATGCAGCGCCGGAGCCACCAGGTACAGCCGCGGCGGCAGCGGCGAAAGCTCCACCCCGCGAAAGTACCCGTGCCGCTGAAACTCACCCATCCCGGTCGTCGCGTCCGCCGTCTCCCGGTGGTGGTGCCGCACGCGAATCCAGTAGTCCAGGCCCTGCAGCGCAAAGTGCAGATCGTCATCGGCCTTCAGCTCGATCACGGCCAGCCGCCCGTCCGCCGTCACGCCCAGCAGGTCCAGCAGCCCGCGGTCGCTCGCCCCCGCAATCGCCGGCACCTGCGCGTACACATGCCGCGGATCAAGCCGCGGAATCACGCGGCTCTCCACCACATCGTCGCTCCCGCGCGGCATCTCCACCGGGTCAGCGCGATTGCCAATCGTGTCCGGATCGACCTCGTTCGCAAACGCCTCCACGCTGCGCCGTGCGGGCATCGCCTGCGGTGCCAGGCTCCTCGTCAACGGCGAAAGATCGCGGCGCAGCACCGACTCCAGCCATCGCTCCGGCGCAGCGCGATACAGCGGATCGTTCCCCGGCGTCGCGCCCTTCTGCCTTCCCCGCGCCGACATCTTTGCATGCGCCGGCGTCGTAAAAGCCGCGCCAATCCTGCGTGCCTGCAACGCCGCCCGCCGCGCAAACACTCCCGGCTCCTCGGCGCGCCGCCGCGCGAACAGGTCTGCAATCACCTCACGCAACGCCTCACGATGCGCCTCCGTCAGCGGAGTCTGACTCGCCCCCGCGCCCACTGTCACCACCACCGTCTGTGCAAAGCTGTTCGGCGCAAGCTCCACGCGCGCTCGCGCAAACTCCATCCCATGCAGCAGAAACGCCATCTCCGCCGTGCTGCGTAGCCGCT
>JAJZFE010000480.1 GCA_021798655.1 Acidobacteriota bacterium
CGCGCCTCGAAGTCCCCGGGCCAGCCGTAGTTGTGGAAGCTGATAATGTCGGACTCGGAGAGCTGAATCTTGGTGGTTGCACTTTCGCGGTCGGGGTGGGACCAGTCGCCCATCCAAACGCCGCTGGTGAGTGGCTGGATGGGATGCTCGGCACGCGCCCAGGCAAAGGCCAGCGGGAGCAGATGGTCGACGCGCTCGGTCTTGTGCGGAGTGAGGGGATACTGCTCGCTGGAGTTGTCGGGCTCGTTCCAGATGTCCCACGCGAGCACGCGCGGATCGTTGGCGAAGGCTCCGACGACGCCCTTCACATAGGCCTCGAGCGCAGGTTCGGCGGCAGGGTCGGTGAGTTCTTTCGCGCCGGGGCTCTGCACCCAGCCGGAGTTGTGTACGCCGGGGATGGGCGGGTGCTGCGGACCGAGCTTCGGATCAGGATCCCAGCAGGAATCGAAGAGCACGAGGATGGGGCGAATTCCGTGGTGCGAGGCGATGGTGAGAAATGCGTCGAGACGCTGCTTGAATCCCGCGGGGTCCTGCTGCCAGAGCTGGTCCTGCAGGAAGACGCGCATGGTGTTCATGCCGATGCTCTGCGCCATGCCAAGTTCTTTGTCGTTCAACTGCGGATTCCAGGTCGCCGCCTGAAACATCTCGAGCTGGTTGATGGCGTCGGATGGAACGTAGTTTGCGCCCACCAGCCAGGGCTGCTGCGCATACCATGCGTTTGCCTGCTCGGCGGACCAGCGTTCGGGCTGCTGTGCCGCGGCGCCGGTCGATACCAGCGAAAGACAAAGAATCCATGCCCTCAACTTCATGATTACCTCTTCGAATGGATGTAGTCGTATTGCTTCGATTAGATAGTAGCCGAATGGACGTATTCCTCGCCGATGCCACTCCGTGGGCAACGGCACAGCGAATGATGAAGCTACTTCTATATACTCAACTGCATCGCTCGTACGGAGTCCCTATTAATGTTTTCTGAAGCCACTGAATCGCACTCGCGGGAGTATACCGCCCCTCCGAGTGAGTCGAAGATGCGCTGGTTCGTCTGCTTCCTGCTCTTTCTGGCGACGACGATCAACTACATGGACCGCTCCGTGCTGTCGCTCATCGAGCCGCTGCTGCACCTGCCCTTCATGGGCTGGATTCCGGGCGTGAGTGCGACCTATCAGGCCGGTTACCACCTGAACTATGGCCACATCGTGGAGTCCTTTCAGATTGCCTACGCCGTGGGCTTTCTGGTTGCAGCGCCATTGATCGACCGGCTGGGAACCAAGATCGGCTATGCGGTGGCAATCGGCCTATGGGCGGCGGCGTCGCTGAGCCACTCGCTGGTGCACTCGGTGCTGGGCTTCTGCATTGCGCGCATCTGCCTGGGCCTGGGCGAGTCGGGAAACTTTCCCGCCGCGATCAAAGCCACCAGCGAATGGTTCGCCAGCGAGGACCGCGCGCTCGCCGTGGGCGTCTTCAACTCCGGCGCCAACGCGGCCTTCTTCATCGCGCCGGCGATTATTCCGCTGGTGACGATGCGCTTCGGTTGGCGCGCTGCGTTTCTGTGCACCGGCACGATGGGCATTGCATGGCTGGGACTGTGGTTGCTGTTTCCGTATAACCGCCTGCGTCGCAGCCTTACCACGACGCAGGCTAATTTGCAGCGCGTCGTCCCCAACGTCTCTGGCAAGACGTTGTACGGAATCTTATTCCGCAATCGCGGGTTGTATGCGTTCTCGATTGCCAAAGGCCTCACCGATCCGGTGTGGTGGTTCTATCTCTTCTATTTGCCGATGTATTTGAACGACAACTATGGTCTGAGCCTGGCGCAGGCTTACTGGCCGATCGTGATCGTGTATGCGGTGTCGTCGGTGGGCTCGTTCCTCGGCGGAGGCCTCTCCGGCCTGCGCATGAAGCGGGGCCACACGGTGAACAGCGGCCGCAAGTTCGCCATGCTGGTGACCTCGCTGTGCGTGTTGCCGCTGATGCTGGTGCCGCACATGCATCAGCTCTCGCCGCATAACGCGTGGCCAGCGGTCGGCCTGTTTGCGCTGGCTGCGGCGGCCCATCAGGGCTGGTCGGCAACGCTGTTCACCACGCCCACCGACATGTTTCCGTCGACCTCGGTCTCTACCGTGGTGGGGATTGGCGGAGCGGTTGGATCGCTCGGAGGAGCAGTCTTCACCGTGCTGGTCTCACACCTGCTCTCGCCGCACCCACTGGTGATCTTCGCCATGGCAAGCTTCGCGTATGTCATCTCGCTGCTCATCTTCCAGTTGCTGGTGCCGCGCATTGGCGTGTCTTCGATACAGGACAAAGCCCCATACCTCGGTGCGGAGCTGGACGGCTAGGCTTAGCCGTAAGGGGAAGCGGTAGTTGATCGCCTTACGCGGGTGCGCGTGCGGTGGTGGGTCGCGGCCGTTCGTTCCTTACGAGGAAAGGAGCACGCAGTGGCCACGCCTGCGCCATGATGTGCATCCAATCAGAGCGTCAGGTCTCCGCTCGTTCTCGCGGAGATCGAAGGATCCTCCACATGAAGACGACCAGTTCGTTGCCGGGATTAGTATTCATGGTCCTGCTCTCCATCGGCGCCGCGATAGCCTATGCGCTGAATTCGGCAGGCGCTCAGT
>JAJZFE010000301.1 GCA_021798655.1 Acidobacteriota bacterium
GACCATCTTGACGAGCTCGTCGTAGCGTTTTGCGTCGCGTATGCGGAGCTGGACGCTGGTGCACCAGTTGACGGTGGTGCCGGTGGAGCCGGTGGAGCAGAGGTCGAAGTGGCCGGCGTTCTTGGGTGTGGCGGCCATGCGATCGAGGACCTTGAGGCGGTTGAGGGTCTCGTCGGGCGAGGCTTCCTTGATCTCGCAGACGAAGCGGCGGGCGAGGTCGAAGTCGGCCGGCGTGCCGTTGCCGTTGGCGTAGATCATGCTGAGGATGCCGGGGCCGGTGAAGAGGCTGCCGTCCTGATCGACGTGCTTGAAGCGCTCCATGTAGGCGCAGGCGCGGGCGAGGTTGTAGTCCTTCTCGCGGCCGATGCCGAAGTAGAAGGCGGTGGAGTCGCAGTCGGCTTCGACGCCAGGGTCGAGGCTGTCGTTGACCGGGCGGGCGAGCACGTCACCGCAGGCTCCGGGCGGCGGCTCCGGTGCAGCCAGCTGAGCGATCACGGGGCAAGGGAGAGCCAGAAGCGCGGTGAGGAGCAGACTCATTTTCATGGTGCGCTTATTTTAGCTGCGCGGAGGGGTTGGCCCAACAGTATCTTCTCAATCTTCTCCGTGACACCGAATGGGTAGCTTCCGGCGCGGTTGCGAAAGGAAGGTGGAGGCGTTCGAGGGGAGAGTCAGCGGGTGGCGGAGTATCACTCGATATTATAGTCTCATCAAACTATATACAATGACTCATTGATAGCACGGGCTTGGAACCGGGAAAGGTGGTGTGTGTCCCTGGTCGGTGGAGGGTAGGAGGATGCGACGGGATGAGTCGCTCAGCGATACGGATAGGTAGTTGACAACCGTTTGGACGGGAGCGTACAAAACTTGACGAGTCAGATTGATAGAGCGCTCCACCCTTGGAAAATCATCGAAAGAGCACGAGGCTGTGTTTGAACGGTGGCAGGTGGGGCCTGAGTAAAGCGTTTGTCTTGAGAAGGAAAAGGATTTTAGGAAGCAATCGATTTTGAAACATATTGAGGAGCAGGTGACGAGTATGAAGAATAAGTTCAGTTAAGCAAAAATATGGGTGCTGGCCGGTATCGCTGCGGTGGCGCTGGCGATGCCGGTCGCGACGTTGCGACTGGCCCCGGTGGCCTATGCGCAGGTGACGACAGCGACGGTCGGCGGTACTGTCACCGATTCGACGGGCGCGATTCTGCCGGGCGCCAAGGTGACGTTGAAGAATACGGCGAGCGGCGATACGCGCGTTGTGACGAGCAACGGGTCGGGTGTGTTTTCGTTTTCGGCAGTGCCGACAGGCGACTACCGGGTAACGATTGCCGCGCGCGGCTTCAAGAGCTTTCAGGAGAGCGGCATCCATCTGAACCCGGGCGATGAGAGCACGGTGCGCGACATCAAGCTGCAGGCCGGCGATGTGAGCGAGACAGTCGATGTGACGACGACGACGAACACGGTATCGCTGGATTCCGGCGAGACGAGTTCGCTGATCTCTGCGGAAGACATCAAGCACCTCTCGGTGGAGGGACGCGACGTAACGGAGTTGCTGAAGATCCTGCCGGGCTTTGCGATTTCGCGAGGCAGCGCGGGCAGCTTCGACAACTCGTCGTATGATCCGTCGCAGGTGAATCCGACGGGCGCGCTGGGCCAGTATGCGGCCAACGGTACGCCGGTGAACGGCCAGGCGCTGCTGTCGGACGGTGTGGACATCACCGATCCGGGCGCGTTCGGTGGCGCGCTGCAGAACATCAACTATGAGCAGGTGGCCGAGGTGAAGATCTCGACCGGCAGCTTTACGGCCGATACGGCGCACGGCCCGATCGTGATCAACGCGGTGGGCAAGTCGGGCGGTTCGAGCTACCACGGGTCGCTGTACACGTTTGCGCGCACGTCGCAGCTGAACTCGACGGACTGGATTGCGAAGTACAGCGGCCAGTCGAAGCCGCCAGATCGCTTTGTATATCCCGGCTTCACGTTCGGCGGTCCGGTGCTGATTCCGGGCACGAGCTTCAATCACAACAAGAAGCTGACGTTCTTTGTGGGCGCGGAAGACTATGCACAGCGCAATGTATATGCGTACGGCAGTGCATCCTCAGCGACGCTGACGGCGCTGGTGCCGACGGCGAACATGCGCAAGGGTGTCTTCAACCAGGCCGAGGTGCAGAGCTATGTGGGAGGTGCGTACGGTGTCGACCCGAATGGCGGAGCGTGCTCCTACAACGGGTCCACATCGGGCTACATTCCGGACCAGAACATCTGCCGGGTGGCGGTGACGGGGCGCGATGGTACGCCGCTGGCCGGAAACAACATCTCGCCGTTTCTCGATCCGCTTGGGCAGATTGTGTTGAACGAGATGCCGCTGCCGAACACCACCAGCAACGGTACATACAACTGGATCACAACCAATCTGATCAGCAACAATCTGTGGGAAGGCCATGGCCGGTTTGACCTGGCTGCGACGGACACGGACAAGATCTTCGGTACCTACACCGTGGAAAAGGGCGCGAGTGGTGTTCCGCAGAACGAGTATTACTCGGCGCGCGGCAACCTGGGCGGCATCAACGTACCGGGTGGCGGCCTGCTGAGCACGATCGTCTCGCACACGGCCGCG
>JAJZFE010000418.1 GCA_021798655.1 Acidobacteriota bacterium
AAACCACTGAGATAGCGGACGTCTGCGCCATGCGTGACGAGCACCGCCTGCGCGCCCTGTGCTGCTGCCAAATCGAGCGCCTGTTTGCGTCTTGCCCCGTGCTGCATCCGGTTATTTTACCTGTAGTTTGGCTGTGAGTCTTTTTACCTCTACTTCGGCTGTGAGTCTCTCTGCCGGCTGCGGAGGGCAGTTCGCTATGATGGTGTATGGCTCCTGGTTTCACCCTGTCCCGTACCCCAGCGTTCACGCGGCGCAAGTTCCTGACGGGAGCCGCAGCTGCGACGGCCGGGCTTGCCGGCTTTGCTGCGACGCGGGGACGGCATCAGCTGGAGACGACGGAACAGTCCATCGCCATCGCCAAGCTGCCGGACGCGTTCGTCGGGTACCGGATTGTGCAGCTTAGCGACCTGCACCTGGAGGAGTACACCGAGGCGTGGTATCTGGAGCGTGTGGTGGCGGCGACCAATGCGCTGCGGCCTGACCTCGTGCTGCTGACCGGCGACTATGTCAGCAGCGGGCCGCGCGACCAGAGCGTGGCATGGCGTGCGGCCGGGCTGTGCGCGGAGATTCTTACCGGACTGAAGGCCCCGCAACGGTATGCGATTCTGGGCAACCATGACGTGGCTGTGGGTCCCGAACACGTGGTGATGCCGCTGCAGGCGCATGGAACACCGCTGCTGATCGACAGCTATGTGGCGATCGAACGCGGATCCGACCGAATCTGGCTGTGCGGAACCAACGATGCGTCGACCCACCCGACGCTGGCGACGACGATTCCGCCCGATCCGCGAGCGCCCGTGCTGCTGATGTGCCATCAACCGGACTACATCGACATGCTGAACCAGGATCCGCAGTTTGCCAACGTGGACCTGATGCTCTCCGGCCATAGCCACGGAGGGCAGGTGCGGCTGCCGTTTGTCGGGCCGCTGATACTGCCGCCCGGCGGCCGCAAGTATGTGCAGGGACACTATCAGTTCGGGCGAACCCAGTTGTATGTGAACCGCGGCATCGGGACCGTGGACGTTCCCTTCCGGCTGGACTGCCCCTCGGAGATTACCCAGATCACGCTGACCCGCGCGGTCTGAACCGGATTCGCTTCCGCAGAGAGGCGCGCCTCAGCGGGCACGCGCGACGGGCTTGCGCGCGGCAGGATCTACGGCTGCCGGCGACGCCACCACGCCACTCTTCTCATCCATCCAGTTGTCGAGCAGGCTCTTGCGAAAGCGCCAGCGATTGCCGAGCTTGAAGGCGGGCACGAAGCCCTCGGACGCATACCGATAGAGCGTGTCGCCGCTGATGCCGAGATACTCGGCGGCCTGACGGATGTCCATGACCTCGCGAACTGCTACCTGTCCCTGCGCTGCTGCTGCCATTGACTGCCTCCAACCTTCCAGACCCTACGCCGTTTCGGGATTGTTCCGCTTTCTCTCCCTGTTGCTGCTGTTGTACGCGTTTTTCCACAGGGTTACAAGCTGTTTTGTCCACGAACTGCCGGTCTGGAACTGGTTTCGACAAGGGTTGCAAAGTGATTACTACACAAGGGGTTACGAGGTCGCGGGGATACCCCTGGCTCAAGTATTGGCGCAGGAACTTCCAGCATCCAGTTCATTCGGCGGTGGTTACAGCTTTCGCTGCCACCAGGACGACCAGAGCGCTTCGGTGGGAACCACCTCGGTGGGCTCTCCGGGACGAGGCGACCAGAGTTTCAGCTCCTGCTGCTGGGCCAGCTCGGCGAGGCGCTCCATCGGTTGCCGCCAGCCGTGCAGTGCGAGGTTGAAGAGGCCCCAGTGGATCGGCATCAGCAGACCGCGGGCTCCCATGGACTTGAAAGCGTCTACGGCGGCGTCCGGGCCGAGGTGAATCTGCGGCCAGAAGGGGGACGAGGCTCCCACCTCCAGCATGGTGAGGTCGAAGCCGTCGTAACGCGCGGCGATCTCGGCGAAGCCGTCCCAGGGTCCGGAGTCTGCGCCGTAGTAGACGCGGTGCCGGGGGCCCTGCAGGACAAAGCTGCTCCACAGGGACTTGAAGCGGTCGCCCAATCCGCGGCCGGAGAAGTGGCGGGCCGGCCAGGCGGTCAGGGAGAAGCCGCCCTCGGTGAGGCTCTCGGTCCAGTCCAGTTCGGTGATCTGCGACGGGGTGACGCCGAAGCCGCGCAGACGGCGACCGACGCCAAGCGACGTGACCCAGCGAGTCTGCGGTTGAAGTGTGGCGAGCTGGCGGACGGTCTGCGCGCCAAGATGGTCGTAGTGGTCGTGCGAGATGAGGACGTAGTCGAGCGGCGGAAGCGTGTCCAGAGCGACTGTCGGAGGGTAGAAGCGCCTGGGGCCCATCCAGGGAAACGGGCTGGCGCGTGGGTCCCAGACAGGGTCAATCAGCACGCGGGTGCCGTCGATCTCGACGAGCAGCGAGGAGTGGCCGAACCACGTGACACGCAGGCCGCTGGCCGGCGGCACGGCGTAGACGCGGGGGTCGGTGACGAAGGGGCCGAGTGGTTTGGCGGGTTCGGTCTCTTCGCGGTTGAAGAGGTACTGCGGCAACACCTTGAGGGCGAGATCGATGCCGCCGACACGCGTCGGAACCGGGTTCTGATAGGTTTTGCCGAT
>JAJZFE010000021.1 GCA_021798655.1 Acidobacteriota bacterium
CTGAATCAGGATCGCCATCGCGTTCGACCACAGCAGCACCCACAGCAGCCGATAGCCAAACTGGCTCCCGCCCTGGATGTTCGTGACGAAGTTGCCCGGATCGATATACGCCACCGAGGCCACAAACGCCGGCCCGAAGTAGCTCCAGATCTGATCGCTGCGAAACGCGCCGCGCTTACCCGTGCCGGCCGTCTGCAACGCGGCCACACTCTCCACCAGCCCCGACGCGCCAACCGCTGTCGCCGACGGTGACAGCAGCGCCTCCTGCGAGGCATCGCCCTCACCCCCTGCCACTCCGCGCTGCGCGTACTCCTCCTGCATCTCCCCTCAGTATAGGGCGAAGCCTCTTCACCGCGAAAAACACCGCGTCAAAACCGTCCGGCTGCACCAACTCCCCTCAACGCGCGCGGCGGAACCGAACCACTCCGCCGCTGCATCACCACCCCATCCACTACTGCAGCACGATGTCCGTATCCTGGTTCGCCGCCGAAACCTGCATCAGCACCTGGCCATGGAGCTTCGAGTTCGTCTCGCTGTACACCCGCACGTCGCTGCCCACAGGGGCCTCGATATTCATGTGCTCAAAGTTGCGCAGCTTGAAGACTTTGTTGCCGATCATCACCTCGCGGTCCTGCGGCGTGTGATTCACAAACGTCATGAAGACCTGCTGTGGCTTCTCTTCATGCACGCGGCTCGGGCGGGTAAAGGTGTTCGGGGCGGCGACTGCACTCAACGGCGCAGCAAGGGCAAGAACAAGGACGATAGAACGCATGGCAGCATCTCCGTGTAGCTGATTTTGGAGGAGCCTCTCTGCCATGGATTCAGAGAATCTCTTCGTGATGAGCTGTACGCGCACGGTTCCACTGTGGTTCCACTTTTTTCATTGCAATTCGATAAATAGCAGCACTCTTGCAATCCATAGCCGCGCTATGAAATGCCGACGCATTTCTAGGGCGTGTCATTTTTCTTCGGCTTGTCATTCCCGCAGGGAATCTGCGTCTTCCCGGACACGGCGACGATGCTACGGGACTCGATCCGACTCTCCCTTGCCATCGCTGGCCTCCGGCTATCGCCCCGTCGACCCGAAGCCGCCCTCACCGCGCTCGGTCTCCTCCAGCATGTCCGTCTCCTCGAATCGCGCCTCAATCCGCTGCACGATCCGCAGCTGTGCGATGCGATGCCCCGGCGCCACCGCCTGCGCCGCATTCGTCAGGTTCGTCAGCACGATCTTCAGCTCGCCGCGATACCCCGGATCGATCACCCCGGCCAGCGTCGTAATCCCGCGCACCGCCAGGCCCGAACGGTCCTCCACCAGGGCGCCGTGCGTCGATGGCAGCTCCATCGCCAGCCCCGTCCGCACCAGCACCGTGGACCCCGGCTCGCCCGCCGGCGCCAGCACCGCCGCCTCGGCAGCAAACAGGTCCGCCGCCAGATCGCCATACGCCCCGCTATGCGCATACCGCGGCATCTGCGCCGACGGCAGCAAACGCTGCACCAATATCTTCGGAGAAGTCATCGTCTCTCAGTCTCGCACGACCGCGCGCGGCTCTGCGCTGCGAAACAGCCACACCCCCAGCACCGCAATCAGCGGCTCGATCGGATGCCGAAACCGCGCCTGCACTGTCACCAGGTAGTACGGCAGCGGCACCAGCAGAAACATCAGCGCCATCAGGCCCGCGCCCTCCACCCGCCGCCGCAGCATCAGCCCCAGCCCCAGCAGCCCGCACGCGCTCAGAAACGCATAGCTCAACTGCCGGCCATACTCCTGCCACGGATGCCGCCCCAGCGGCTTCGGCGGCCCGTCCCAGAAGAACAGAAACCGCTGCAACGTCCAGCGCTCGGTCTCCGCCGGCTTGGCGCGCATCGTCGCCAGCGCCTCGGCCACGCGCTCCCGGCCCATCTTCAACTCGCCCTCGCGCACATACCGCTTGAACTCAGGATCGCCCGGCCACAGCGGCAGCGTCGTCCCCCAGTTGTACCCGTCGTTCGTCTCCCGCGTGGACTGGTACAGCTCAAACCCCAGGTTCCCGCGCGTCGGCACAAACGCATGGAACGCCCGCTCATTCCGCACCCACCACGGCAGCATCACCGCGCTCATCACCACGCAGGCCAGCACCGCGCCGGCCACTCCGCGACGCAGCTCCTGCCACCGCCGTCCGCGCAGTGCAGGCCACACAATCCACACCAGCATCCCCGGCAGGCACAGCAGCAGCGACACGTTCGACAGGTTCACCGCACCCCACAGCAGTCCCAGCATCGCCCACTGCCCGCTGCGCCCCTCCGCCGCCTCCTCGCTCTCCTCGCCCACTCCACGCAGCCGCAACGCCACCACCACCGCCCAGCTGAAAAAGAACGTCGACACCGCCGTCTCCCACAGCCAGTGCACGCCATACTGCAGCGCCGCCGGATGCACCGCCCACAGCCACGCCGACCACATCGCCACCGGCATCGCCTGCCGGGTCCCGCGCCGCGCCAGGCCGCTAGTATCGAAGCCCCTGGCATCGAAGCACCGCGCCCCGATCTCATACACCGCCAGCGCCGTCCCCGCAGAAAACGCGCTGTCCACCATCAGCACAAACAGCGCCGCCGCGTTCGTATACAC
>JAJZFE010000252.1 GCA_021798655.1 Acidobacteriota bacterium
AGCCGGCTCCCCGCGCAACACACCTGCCCCTGGTTGAACCAGATTCCATCCACCAGTCCTTCCACCGCCGAGTCCAGGTCCGCATCGTCGAACACAATGAACGGCGACTTCCCACCCAGCTCCAAGCTCAACTTTTTTGAGGTCCCCGCCGTGGCCTTGCGTATGATCCTCCCCACCTCGGTCGATCCCGTAAACGCAATCTTGTCGATGTCCGGATGAGCGACAATCGCCGCGCCCGTCTCGCCCGCGCCGTTCACGACGTTCAGCACACCCGCCGGCAGCCCAATCTCATCGGCGATCTCGGCCAGCATCATCGCCGTCAGCGGCGTGTACTCGGCCGGTTTGATCACCACAGTATTTCCCGCAGCCAGCGCTGGAGCCACCTTCCACGCAAACATCAGCAGCGGAAAGTTCCACGGAATAATCTGCCCCACCACACCCACCGGCACATACCCCGCAAACTCGCCATCAAACCCGTTCGCGCCAATCTCTCCCGCTAACTGCGCCCACCCAGCATGATGATAAAAGTGCCGCGCCACCAGCGGAATATCAATGTCACGCGACTCGCGGATCGTCTTTCCGTTATCCAGCGTCTCCAGCACCGCCAGTCTCCGCGAATGCTTCTGCACCTGCCGCGCCAGCGCATACAGATACCGAGCCCGCTGATGCCCGCTCAGTGCCTGCCACGCAGGAAGAGCACTGCGCGCCGCCTTCACCGCCGCATCCACATCCTCCGCCGACCCCACCGCCACCCGCGCCAACACCTCACCCGTCGCCGGATTCTTCGTCTCAAACGTCGCGCCCTCGACCTTGGTCCAAGCCCCACCAATGTAGTGCCCAAAGCTGCGCCCCCGCGCATCGAGCCACTTCACCACCTCGCTCGCATCCTCCGCCGCCGGCCCATACTCCATCGACTCATACTTCTCCACCACGCTGCTGCTCATATCGCATTCACCTTCACTATCCCATTGATCTTGTCATTCCGCAGCGAAGCGGAGGAATCTGAATCTATTGTTGCTCTTGTCGTTACCTTTCCTGCTTCCATTCTGAGCCAAGCGCGGAACCTGCTTTTCGTTCGCGCAGCGAAGGCCCGTTGTTACCGAGGGCTGTATCCTGAATTGTTGCGAGAATTGCAGCGAACAATTCCATCGCTGTCATCCTCGACTTGTGATGAATCATAAAGTTTTACAGGCACTAGACCCTCGGAACGTAAAGCACGTTGGTAAAACTCAGGATAGAAAATCTGGAAAAAGCCTGCTTCTTCCTGTACGAACTCGAACGATGCGGTCGCAGGTCTCAGCTTCAATGTAACTACATTCTGGATAGCAGATTTTTGAAGGATCTTCGTTGAAAAGGGAAGCTTTATGGTGAGACTGGCATTATCGACGTTCTGTGGCTTGCCTCTAATCACGTCGCCGTCCTTCAATGTGATTATCATCAACTCCCGCGCGTAGAGCTTTACAGACTGTACATCGGTCCATGAACTCCGGGAATCGTAGAAGAGTTCAGATCCTTGTGCGATCTGAGTAATATCGGCTATCGAGGCTGTCGTATCCTGCTGCCCTCCGCTACGGATAGTGACGCTCTGTTGGTCTGAAGCTGCAAGCTCGCCAAATTTGCACGACCCGTCGTTCAAAAGAAAGGTGTAGACGCGGTCACGTTTTAGCTTGTCGAGACTCTTTTGCGCGGTCTGGCAATCGCCGTAAAACATGTCTAGAAGGCATAAGGCTGCGATTAAAGTCATGTTTCGTGAGTTTGTCCGCATCTGGATAAGTCTCCTCCTACGCAATCGGATGCCTGCTCACCGCTGAATACCTGCCCGTAACAAAATGCTCCAACTGCCGCTCGATATCCGCCAGCATCGAACTCGCCCCAAACCGAAACAGCGAAGGCTCCAGCCACGGCCGCCCCAGCTCATCCTTCATCAGCGCGAGCCAGTCCAGGCTCTGCTTCGCCGTCTTGATCCCGCCCGCCGGCTTGTAGCCCACATACATCCCCGTCCGTTCGGCATACTCACGAATCGCGCGCACCATCACCAGGCTCACCGGCAGCGTCGCATTCACAGCTTCTTTGCCGGTCGATGTCTTGATGAAGTCGCTCCCCGCCATCATCGCCACCCAACTCGCGCGAGCCACATTCCGCAGCGTCAGCAGGTCGCCCGTGCCCAGAATCGCCTTCATGTGCGCCGGCCCGCAGGCCTCCTTGAACGCCGCGACCTCGTCATACAACGCACCCCACTCGCCGTTGAACACATGCGCCCGCGTAATCACAATATCGATCTCGCTCGCCCCTGCCTCCACGCTCCGCCGAATCTCCTGCACCCGCGTCTCCAGCGGGCTCAGCCCGGCAGGGAAGCCCGTGCTCACCGCCGCCACCGGAATCCCCGAGCCCTGCAACGCCTTCACGGCCGTCTCCACAAACGCGTGATACACACACACCGCACCAACGCGTAGCCCTGTGCGACCAGCAAGATGCAGCTCTTCGATCCCCAGCGCCTTCACCAGGTGGTCCTGCAGCGGCCGCCGCGCCTTCGCGCACAGCCGCTTCACTCTCTCCGCGGAGTCATCCCCACTCAGCGTCGTCAAGTCCATGCAC
>JAJZFE010000327.1 GCA_021798655.1 Acidobacteriota bacterium
GTAGCCCGCACTCACTGCAAGCAGAACGGCCTCCCACCAGGGGAGGCCGTTCGCGTTGCGGGTGTGCACTGCGCTCTAGTGATGAACCGGGTGATGGTGCACCGGAGCAGCCTTCTTCGGCTCGACGATAAACGCGTCGCTCATCGTGATCATCAGCGGCTTCTGCGTGTAGGAGGCGTAGGTTCCGTCCAGCGTCACCTTGTCGCCCGCTGCCGGGATCTTCGTCAACGGCTCCTTCATCGTGAAGGTGAAGTCCGCCGTCTTGCTCTGCACCGCGTCGTCCGAAACAGCCACCTGCACTGCATCCGCCGTCGCCGCGATCACCAGAACATCCGGGTACTCAACCGACTTGCCCTTCACTGCGTTGAAGACCTTGTCCGCATCATCCGGCGTGCCGTAGGTCAGCGCGAACTCGCGATCGCTGACGGCCAGCACAGCCAGGTCCGGCGTGGTCGCGATCAACTGCTTCACGTAGTCTTCCGGCTTGGGAGCAGGCTTGACGCCCGCCAGAAAGCCCGCCGGAGGATTCAGGTTCGTTGCCACTGCAGTCTGCATCGCGTCATAGCCATCCGCGCCGCCGTGGAACTTCTTGTAGCAGTATGTCGCCAGACCCGCAATGGTCGGCTTGAACGCCGCCGGTGCAAAGTTCGCTGCGCGCGTGGCATACCAGGCGCAGTTCAGGTAGTCGGGCGGCGTCGAGGTGTAGTACGCCTGCGCCAGCACGTAGACATCCTGCAGCTGCTTGTTGGGGTCCTGCGTGTCGGCCACGGGAACGCCGTTCAGCTCGGTGGTCAGGGCCTTGATCGCGTCCGCGTTGGCCTTCTTTGCCAGGTCATCGTCGGCAATGGTGCTCTCGAAGGTCGGCATCGTCGCCGCTTGCATCTTCTTGTAATCGTCAGCCGAAACGCCGGTGGAACCAGTCGCCGTCAGACCCTGCTGCGCGTAGCCGGCAGCCTTGTCCAGGTCGGTCGTCTTCACCGCTGCGTCGGTTGCCTTGTCGCCATCGGCGCGCAGGTAGTAGACCTTGATGGCCAGCGCGCGCAGGTTGCCCGGATCGACAGCCAGCAGATCGTCCGCCGCAGCCAGCGTCGCTGTCTCATCCGGAGTCTGGCTGTACAACGCCACAATCTCGGTCAACACAGCAAGCTTCACGCTCGACTTCGGATACGCCTTCAGATACGCCTGGAACGCCTGCGCCTTCGCCGCGGGTGTGGTCTGCGTGTTGGCGTTGTTGTACGCGGCATACTCATCGGCAGACATAGCCACCTGGCCCGGTGCGGCCTGGGCATAAAGCGCAGTCGCCGATGGAACGAAGCAGACTGCGGCCAACAGCGAAGCAAGTACGACCTTCTTCATAAATGTAGTTCTCCTCGAAGCTTTTGCGGGGTGTTGACGGTGTTCGTTTAGAGTAGCGCAATTTGCCCTCCAAACGGGAAACTCTTCCATGAATCGAATGCGCGCCTCGCGGAGCACCCTCGCCATGCAGCTAGCCGGGATTATAAGAATCACACCCGACACTATGCAACCGCCCAGCGATTTCTGACCAGCGTTTCATGAAAGCATCACGCAGGCCAACCCACTGGCTACAACGGACAACGTACCTCCAGCCTCTCCGTTGGATGCAATCCGGCTCGCGCAGATGCCCACGTCCTGGTGCAACTTCGCTCCTGGCAACACGCTACGCCCCTTCCCCTCAAAAAACCTTGAATTACGGCCTGCCTTATCCACAATCCGGCCTCAATTCGGGTTGATTCACCCCTCTGCCCCGCTTACGATTCGACCTAGAGCGATAGCCGTTCGTCCCGCGTAGCGACCGTAAGCCGCTCGCAGACACCTCCGCAGAAAAGGTCAACTCTCCCTTGCTCAAGCTAAAAAAGGTTCAGATTCTCGGCTTCAAGTCCTTCTGCGACCGCACGGAGGTCCAACTCTCCGGCGAAGGCATCGTCGCCATCGTCGGCCCCAACGGTTGCGGCAAGTCGAACATCTCCGACGCGATCACCTGGGTGCTCGGCGAGCAGTCGGCCAAGAGCCTGCGCGGCATCAAGATGGAGGACGTCATCTTCGCCGGCACGCGCGAGCGCAAGCCTACCGGCATGGCCGA
Organism: Acidobacteriota bacterium; assembly: GCA_021798655.1. The sequence goes on from JAJZFE010000327.1 coordinate 2,102, forward strand.
GGTCTCGCTCACCCTCGTCGATCCCGAGGTCTACGACGGCAACACCCTTGCCGAAGGCGAAGAGCCCGTCAGCGAACTCGAAGCGCCCACGCCCATCGACTCGCTCTCCGACTGGGATGAGTCCGCCGTACGCGCCGAGGCCGCGCAGGAGACCGAAGACGCCACCGCCGAAGCCCAGCCCGGCACCACCTACGAAGCCGAGGTCAAACCGAAGAAGCCCGTCGAAGGCGAACCCGCCGCCGACGCCCAGCTCGCGCCGGAGAACAACGTCGTCCTCAAGATTCGCCGCCGCAAATTCGGTCGCGCGCCGGTCCGCGCCGGCGAGATCACCATCACCCGCCGCCTCTTCCGCTCCGGCGACTCCGAGTACCTGCTCAACGGCAAGATCTGCCGCCTCCGCGACATCCAGGACATCTTCATGGGCACCGGCCTCGGCGGCGAAAGCTACGCCATCATCGGCCAGGAGCGCATCGGCCAGCTGCTCAGCTCCAAGCCGCTCGACCGCCGCAGCATCATCGAAGAGGCCGCCGGCATCACCCGCTTCAAGACCAAGAAGCGCCTCGCCGAGCTGCGCCTCGAATCCGCTAAGCAGAATCTCTCCCGCGTCAACGACATCTTCGAAGAGGTCACGCGACAGATGGCCGTGCTCAAGCGCCAGGCCGCCAAGGCCGAACGGTACGGCGCGCTGCGCGATGAGCTGCGCGGCAAGCTCCGCGTCGTGCTCGCCAGCCGCCTCACGCAGATGGACACCGAGCAGACCGCCGCCACCAACGAGATCGCCCGCCTCGGTGCGCTCATCGACGCGCAGGCCGCGCAGTTGGAGACCATGGACGCCGAGCACTCCACCGGCGTCGCCCGCGGCTATCAGCTGGACGGCCAGATTCGCGAAGCCGGCTCCCGCGCCAACGCCAGCGCCGTCGAGCTGGAACGCATCGCAGCGCGCACCGCCTCCAACGCCGACCGCGTTGCCGAGCTGACCCAGCGCCTCGCCACCGGCAACGACGATCTCGCCCAGGCCCGCGGCCAGCTTGAAACGCTCGCCAGCGAACGCGAGCAGCACCGCAGCTTCCTCGAAAACGCCACCACCGAATCCAGTACCGCGCGCGAAAGCGCCAGCGCACAGCAGGCCCAGGCGCACGAGGCCACGCGCAGCGTGCTCGCCGCAGAAGCCCTCGCAGAGAACCACCGCCGCACCGCCATGCAGGCCATGCAGCGCGCCGGGCAGGCCGGCAACGAGAGTGCCCAGGCAGAGGCCGCGCTCGCCGGACTCGACCGCGAAAACGAACGCCTCGTCGCCGAGTCCGCCACCGCGCGCGGCGAACTGGAGATGCTCAGTCAGCAGCGCGGCCAGCTCCAGATCTCCTTTGAAGACGTCACCGCGCGCCTCAAGCGTCTCGAAACCGAGATCGCCGAGCTGCGCCAGACGCTCGACAGCAAACGCATTGCGGAGACGCAGTCGCGCCGCCGCGGCGACGAGCTGCGCGCACAGCAGGCCTCACTCGCCGGCCGCCGCAGCTCCCTCGAAGCCCTCATCCGCGAGCACAGCTACTCCACCGACACCGTTCGCAATCTCTTCAAAGCCAATACCAAACGCGGCCAGAACGAGCTCAACCCCATCGGCACGCTCGCCGACTTCCTCGAAGTCGACGGCAAGTACGGCGAGGTTGTCGACGAGTTCCTGCGCGAAGAGCTGAACTACGTCGTCGTCCGCACCTGGGACGGCGCCAACGACGGCGTGCGCATGTTGCACAGCGAGGTCGCCGGCCGCGCCACCTTCCTCGTCCACCCCGACGGCGCTCGCGTGAAGATGCCCGAGCCCGCCGCCACGGCAGCCAATCCTCCCGGCGTCATCGCGCTGAAGGATTGCGTCACCGCAACCAGCGGCTTCGGCCGCACGCTAGAAGTGCTGCTGCCGAAGCTTCGCGACGGCTACATCGCGCCCGACAGCGACACCGCACGCTCTCTCGCCGCCGAGTACCCGCACGCCTTCTTCCTCTCACCCACCGGCGAGACCTTCCACAACCTCACCGTCACCGGCGGCAAGCCCCGCGAGCAGGGCCCGCTCGCCCTCAAGCGCGAACTCGGCGAGCTGCAGACCCGGCTCGAAGGCATCGAGACCGACCTCACGCAGACCGAGCAGACCACCGCCACGCTCGCCACCGAGATCGCCGAGCACAACCACTCTCTCGAAGCCAAGAACCACGAGCGCCGCGACGCCGAGCGCGAGAGCGCCAACTCCGGCGCCGCGCTGCGCCAGATGGAGCAGGAGGTCGCACGCATCGAGGGCCGCCTGCAGCAGTGGCAGATCGCGCAGGGCCGCAACAACGACCAGCGCCAGCAGCGGCTCGACCTCATCGCACGCAAGCGCGACGAGGCCGCGAAGTTCGAGTCCGAGCGCGCCGCCATCGAGCAGCAGGTCTCCGACCTCAGCGAGAAGATCGTCGCCCTGCGCCTCACCCGCGAAGAGCTGCAGGCCGCGGCCAGCGCCGCCGCCGCCGCGCTCGCCGGCCTCGAAGAGCGCCGCCGCAACGCCAACGCCAACTTCGAGCAGACCAATCGCCTCTTTGAAAGCCAGTCGCAGCGCATCACCCAGCTGGAGTCGCAGCTCACCTCCGCCGCCGCTGAAAAACAGCGCCGCGAAGAGGAGACCAGCGAACTCTCCCTGAAGCACAACGAGTTGACCGAGATGCGTGCCCAGGCCATCGCCGAAGGCGAGACGCTCTCCTCCGAGGCCAGCCTGCTGCGCGCCACCACCGCCGAACTCGACACGCGCCTGCGCACCCTGCGCCACGAGACCGAAGTCCTCCGCGAGCAGCGCGCCACGCTCTCCGCCCGCGCCGCCAAGCTCACCTCCGACCTCGAACACCTCGAAGCCGCCTGCGTCAACGACCTCTCCGTCGAGCCGCTCGTCCTCCGCGAAGACGCTGCCATCGCCCGCATCGAAGGCGAGGCGCTCGCCGCCGAAGAGGAGGCCTCGCGCGGACTCAAGCAGCGCCTCGAAGCCATGGGCCCGGTCAACATGATGGCCCTCGAAGAGTACACCGAGACCGCCGAGCGCCACAGCTTCCTCGAAACCCAGCGCAAGGACCTGCTCGACTCCATCGAGAACACGCAGCAGTCCATCAAGGAGATCGACGACGTCTCGCGCATCAAGTTCGACGAGGCCTACAAGATCATCAACGAGAACTTCTCCAACACCTTCACCAAACTCTTCGGCGGCGGCCAGGCCTTCATGCGCCTCACCGAAGTGGACGAGGCGACCGGCCGCAGCTCCGACATGAGCGGCATCGACATCATCGCCTCGCCCCCCGGCAAGAAGCTGCAGAACGTCCTTCTGCTCTCCGGCGGCGAAAAGGCGCTCACCGCTCTCTCGCTGCTGGTCGGCATCTTCCAGTTCCAGCCCGCGCCCTTCTGCGTGCTCGACGAAGTCGATGCCCCGCTCGACGAGACCAACGTCGGCCGCTTCTCACGCCTCATCGCCGACATGGCCGAGACCACGCAGTTCATCGTCATCACCCACTCCAAGCGCACCATGGAGCAGGCCGACGTGATGTACGGCGTCACCATGCAGGAGCCCGGCGTCTCCAAGATCGTCTCCGTCTCGCTCGGCGGCCGCAGCAAAGGGCGCGAAGCCCGCAACGCCGCCTGACCCACATCGCAGGCCTCTATGAGCTTCAACATGAACCCGCTTGACTGGCTGCTTGCCGCGGTGCTCGCGTACTCCGTGGTCCGTGCCGTCATGCGCGGCCTGGTCCGCGAAGCCTTCGCGCTCTTCGGCCTCGTCGCCGGCTTTCTGCTCGCCTGCTGGAACTATCCCGCGCTCGCCCTGCGTCTCGGCAATCTCATCCGCCAGCGGTCGCTCGCCGACCTCGCCGCCTTCACGCTCATCCTCGCGGCCGCGGTCATCGTCTCCGCGCTGCTGGGTAAGTTGTTGAGCCGAACGGCCTCTGCTGTCGGGCTCGGCTTCCTCGACCGGCTTGGCGGCGCACTCTTCGGCCTTGCCCGCGGCGCACTCTTCGGACTCGCGCTGCTGCTCGCGCTCACCGCATTCCTCCCCGCTGCACCCTGGGTACAAACTTCTTCTCTCGCTCCGTATTTTCTTCGGGCCAATCATGCTGTATCCTTCGTCATGCCCCATGCTCTGCGACAACGTCTTGCGGACGGAGTGGATCACCTTCACAGGCCTCCACTCTTCTGAGCAAGCACACAAACCGTCGCTGGATCAAACAGGCAGCTTCGTCGCACAATAGCGTTACAAGTTCAGACGTAAGGAAACCGCGCGCATTGAAACGCGATCTCGACAATCTCGTCCTCCAGATGTACTCCCAGGGTGTCTCCTACGCCGATGCTGTCCGCGAGTTCAAGAAGCGGTACATCCTTGAGGTGCTGGCGCAGCACCGCGGCAACCAGTGCAAAGCAGCCGAAGAGCTGAACATGCACCGCAACACGCTCAGCCGCACGCTCGCCGAACTCGGCCTCGACTCCGTGCAGATCCGCCAGGGAATGCGCCGACCGGTCCGCTCCGTGCGGCCCGAACGCACCGGCTTCCAGATCGTCTCCAACGGACGCTGACCCCACCGCAGACCTCATCACCGACCTTCGCACCCCGGCATCGTCTAACATCGAAGACGATGCTCTGCACTCACCCATCGCGTCCGCGCAGCCGCGCCCGCACCTCCCTGCTGCACACCTCCCTGCTGCGCAGCATCGTGCTCTGCCTGGTCTCGGCCGCGTGTGCTGCCACGGCTTCGGCGCAGGCGACGCCGGCCGACTCGCCAGCAGCCACCCCGGCCGGCACGCTGCCACCCGTCGCACTTCCAGCGCCCTCCACCGCCCCCGCCGCGCCAACGTATCCGCAGATCTCCGCCCACCAGTCCGCCGAGGCCGCCGCTGCCTACACCGCGGGCCTCGCGCAGATTCAGCGCAAAGACCTCGCCGCAGCTATCGACCACTTCGCGCGCGCCGCACAGCTGAACCCCGGCAACCGCGACTACGTGCTCGCCCTGCTGGTCGCTCGCGGCGGCCGCGCCACGCAGCTCCTCCGCCAGGCCGCCACCGCGCAGCAGGCCGGCGATTCCGCCCATGCAGAAACGCTGCTGCAGCAGGCTCGTGCGCTCGACCCCGACAACGCCGTCGTCGCGCAGCACTTCGGCACCTCGCCCAAACCCGCGCCGCCGCCCGCGCAACTGCCCGCCAACCAGATCGCCTCCACACTCGCCGGCCCGCTCAAGCTCGATGCCGTCGCCGGCACCAAGAACTTCCACCTGCAGACCGACCCGCGCGGCCTGCTGCAGAAGATCTACCAGGCCTACGGCATCACCACCACCTTTGACTCCTCCGTCACCACCGGCGGCAACCTCTCGCTCGACCTCGACAACGTCACCTTCGCCGACGCCACACGCATCGCGCTCCAGATGACACACACCTTCGCGGTGCCGGTGCAGCCGCATCAGGTCCTCCTCGTCAAAGACGAGCCCGACTACCGCCAGCAGTTTCAGCCGCAGATCGAGGAGACCGTCTACCTCCCCGGCTACTCGCAGGACCAGATGACCGAGCTCGCCAACCTGGCGCGTAACGTCTTCGACCTGAAGCAGGTCACCGCCAGCTCCACCGGTGGCTACATGCTGCTGCGCGGCGATGCCGAGTCTCTCGACCTCGTCAACGCCACCTTCGCCAACATGCTCGACGGCGGCACCGACGTCCTCTTCGACGTCAACCTCTACGAAGTCAGCACCTCCAAGATCAACAACGTCGGCATCGCGTTCCCCAGCTCCATCGGCGTCTTCAGCATCGCGGCCGAGGCGGACTCGCTCATCAGCACGAACGCCAGCCTCATTCAACAGGCGGTCGCTGGCGGCCTGCTTGTGCTCAATGGCACACCGATCCAGAACCTCATCACCGAGATCGAGTTTCTCGTCGGCGCCGGCGTCGTCACCGGCTCGCAGTTCACCAACTTCATGGGCACCTTCGGCGGCGGCCTCGCGTACGCCGGCCTCTACCTCGGCTCCAACGCCAGCTTCCAGCTTGCCCTCAACGCCAGCGAGTCGCGCCTGCTTGACTCCATCGAGCTGCGCGCCGGCAGCGGCCAGCCCGCCACCTTCCGCGCCGGCTCGCGCTATCCCGTCATCACCGGCACCTACAGCTCCGGAGTCAGCTCCGGCCTGGCCTCATCGCTGGCCGGGCTCAACGTCAATGGCACCAGCGTCAGCAGCCTCATCAGCCAATACCTCGGCGGCGCACAGGCTTCAGTGCCGCAGTTCCAGTACGAGGACCTCGGCCTTACGCTCAAGCTCACGCCTACCGTGCAGCACGGCGGCGAGGTCGGGCTCAAGCTCGATCTCAAGCTCGAAGCGCTCGCCGGCGGGTCCATCAACCAGATTCCTATCCTCGACAATCGCGCAATGACCTCCACCGTCTCCATTCCGCCCGGCAAGACCGTCATGCTGGCCTCGATGGTCTCGCGCAACGAGATCCGCTCCATCGACGGCGTCCCCGGCCTCAGCGAGCTGCCCGGCTTCCAGGGCACAGCCAAGGATCGCGAGATCGACACCGACGAGCTGCTCATCTCCATCACGCCGCACATCGTCCGCAACGGTGCCCTGCACATCGAGAGCCGCGCCCTGGCCGCCGTGCACACCACACCCGCCCCCTGACCCCTGTGGACAACCACCGTCCTCCCCGTTGCATTTCCTACGCACCCTCGCTATACTCAGAGAGTGGCAGGGCGGGAGTAGCTCAGTGGTAGAGTGCTTCCTTGCCAAGGAAGATGTCGCCGGTTCGACCCCGGTCTCCCGCTCCAATCCTTCTCTTCTTCAGCAAGACCTCTCACTGCTGACGTTGGCGCACGACGCGCCCGGAGAGTTCGGCGTTCGCCCCCGGGGCGCGGTACCCAAGTGGTAAGGGAGAGGTCTGCAAAACCTTTATGCGTCGGTTCGATCCCGACCCGCGCCTCCAAAGCCTTCTCTTCCAGCATCGATAAAATGATGGGCATGTCTGCCCCCCGTTCCGTCTTTCCAAGCCACCTCTCTCTAACGGCCCTCGAGCTTCTGAACAATATGACTCGTTGAGTAGCCCTCGATCGTGGGCACGATCTCGACTCGTCCGCCTGCAGCGATCACCTCTTCATGACCAACCACTGTGTCGACGGTGTAGTCGCCTCCTTTGACAAGAACGTCAGGCTGGAGCGCGCGGATCAGTTCCAGCGGCGTATCCTCGTCGAAAAGAATAACCGAGTCGACAGCAGCTAACGAGGCAATCACGCGAGCCCTCTCCGTCTCGCCAATGACCGGGCGACTGGGACCCTTGAGCCGCTTTACCGAAGCGTCTGTGTTCAACCCCACAATCAGCTTTGAGCCAAACGTGCGGCAGCTTTCGAGCAGCGTGATATGTCCGACGTGGAGGATATCAAAACAGCCGTTGGTGAAGACGGCAGTCTCACCAGCGGCGCGCCACTCTGCAAGCCGGCTGACCAGGTGCTCTCGACTTTGAATTTTTTCCACGGCACTGATGTCGCTCGACGGCGTGAGCGCGAGGATGAGATCGTGCCTGCTGATCGGGACGGTGCCGACCTTGCCCACGACAATGCCCGCGGCCCTGTTTGCCAACTCGACGGTGGCCGCCAGCCCGAGCCCGGCAGCGAGGCCGGCCGCGAGCATCGCAATCACCGTGTCGCCCGCACCCGAGACATCGAACACCTGTCGCGCGCGCGCAGGCGAATAGTAGGAGCCGTCGTTCGAGAGAACACGGATGCCCTTCTCGCTCATCGTCACGGCGAGGTGCTCAAAGCCGTGCTGTTTACGCTGACTCTCTCCGGCGATGAGCAGTTGGTCGAGCATCTCCGCCTTCACGCCAGTTGCAACGGAGAGTTCGTTCAGATTCGGACAGACAACAGTCGCTCCCGCGTATCTGCCAAGATCCGGCGTCTTCGGATCGACCAGAACAGGAATGCCCAGCGACCGCGCCTGCGCAATGACACGCGCGCATAACTCGGGCGTCACCACACCCTTCGAATAGTCCGACAGGATAACGGCACTCACTCCTTGCAGCAGTCGGTCCAACGCTCCCAGCAGCCGTGCGTGGTACTCCATGCCTGGATGCTCGCGGCTTTCAACATCGACCCGCAGAAGTTGTTGTTGACGACCGATGATGCGTGTCTTGGAGACGGTGGGTAAATCCGTAGCAACGACTCCCGAACACCCGATCCCTGCACCCGTCAGCAGCTTCTGGACTTCTGCTGCTTCAGGATCATTGCCCCAAAATCCAGCAACGGAAACAGAACACCCCAGGCCAACCAGATTCATAGCCACATTCGCAGCACCGCCGGCGCGATCATAGCGCCTGGCATGGTGCAACACGGGCACCGGAGCTTCAGGCGATATCCTGTCCACTTCGCCGTGTATATATCGATCCAGCATCAGATCGCCGACGACAAGAATCTTTAACCTGCCGAAGCCACTCTCCAGAAGACCGAGCACAGTATGTAATTCAGGAATCATGTTACGGTTACTCCAAATTGCAGAAGCCATCCGCCGATGAGCCTTGACCGTCCGTCATGCTGACCAATTTCTGCGAGGCCATATCCATCGTTCTGACACGGCGAAGAGCTGTCACCGTACGCACAGATTGAAAGAGATCTCAAGAGTTCAAGTCGAGCATCGCGATATCTACAAGCCAGCTTGACGTAGGCAAAACACGCACGCAACGATTAGCATCCCTGGTAGACGCAATTCTGTTACGACAATCCTAGCAGGTCGCTTTGAATGAAACGTTTGCCCCGGACATCCCACCCCGGGGTCTCGATCTGTCGATTGCATTCGCGGTAGCAGCGAACGTCATGGCTTCGTCTGGTCTGCGGTCTGTGCCGATCGCGTTACTCTCTCGGCACAGACCGCAGCTCGACTTCGTGGCCTACTGAATCGTCAGCTTCACGACCGTGGTGTGTGTGATGTTGCCAGAGCTTGCCGTCAGGACAAGGTTGTAGTTGCTGGGCGGCGGCAGAGGCGCCGATCCTCCGCAGCCATTCAAGCCCGCAACACTTCCAGATAGCGTCAGCGCAAGAGCCACCATCATCGTGACTCGGCGCAACCGCCGTCTACCCGTGCGTCCCGCAATCAACAGCAACGGAAGTCCGAGGAACGCAAGCCACTCGCCGGCCACGGCGCGCTGGTGCGCGTGCCGCGACTCCGCGTCCTTCGACTCCCCGTGCTTCGACTCTATAGCGCCACCCGCGGTGTTCGGCATCATCGCCACCGTCG
>JAJZFE010000513.1 GCA_021798655.1 Acidobacteriota bacterium
GCTCGTGGACCTGGAACAGGTAGCCGTCGTCGACGATGCGGGTGATGACGTCGACCATGTCGTAGGGCTGGTTGCTCTCGGCGGGGATGATGGCGTCGAGGGCGGTGTCGGCGCGGGCGGCGGGGTCCTGTGTGGGTCGTCGGGGTGGGTCGTCGAGGTTGTTGGAGGGCAGAAAGCCGAGCAGTTCGCGGACGGTGGCGAGGCACTCCTGATCGTCGTGGGACATGAAGTGGGCGACGCCGGAGATCTCGTTGTGGGTGAGGGCGCCGCCGAGTTCGGCTTTGGTGACGTCTTCGTGCGTGACGGTTTTGATGACATCCGGCCCGGTGACGAACATGTAGCTGGTGCTCTCGGTCATCAGGGTGAAGTCGGTGATGGCGGGGGAGTAGACGGCACCTCCGGCGCAGGGGCCGAGGATGGCGGAGATCTGCGGGACGACGCCGCTGGCGAGGGTATTGCGGAGGAAGATATCGGTGTAGCCGGCGAGGGAGACGACGCCCTCCTGGATGCGGGCTCCGCCGGAGTCGTTGAGGCCGACCACGGGTGCGCCGACACGCATGGCTATGTCCATGATCTTGACGATCTTGGCGGCGTTGGACTCGGAGAGCGAGCCGCCGAAGACGGTGAAGTCCTGGGCGAAGACGAAGACGACGCGGCCGTGGACGCGGCCGTACCCGGTGATGAAGCCGTCGCCGGGTACGCGCTGGGTGTCCATGCCGAAGTCTGTAGCACGATGGGTTACAAATTTATCGGTCTCTTCGAAGGTGCCCTCGTCGAGCAGGAGATCGATGCGCTCACGCGCGGAGAGTTTGCCGGCGGCACGTTCGCGGGCACGGCGGTCGGGGCCACCTCCTTCTTCGGCGATGGCGTGGCGGGCGGCGAGTTCGGCGATCTTGGCGGCATGTGTCATAAGACAGCGATTTTAGCAGTGCTCGTGCAGGGGTGGAGTCGGGTATCTTCGGAGGGATGATGCGTGATTGGCTGCGTGGCGCGATACTATGGGTCGTTGTGGTTCCGTTAGTGGCACAGGCGGGGTCTGCTGCGTTGGACCGGACGGTTGCAGCGCCGGACTGGGCGGCTGGACTGGAGGCCGAGGTGGCCACGCTGGGCAAGCCTGCCTGGCGGCCGATGCTGGCGTACGACGTGGCATTGCATCGGGCCAGTACGCATCCGGCGACCGCACCGTTTGCGTTTCCGTGGGAAGATACTGGGCGCGGCTATGGGTATGGCCCGGGCTTTGGGCACTGGGATCTGGTACACGAGATTCTGGACGTGATGCCGACGGCTCCGGAGCATGCGCGGGAGGAGTTGCTGAACGATGTACGGCTGCAACTGCCATCGGGTTTTTTGCCCGGGCTGTACTGGATGAGGACGCCGACGGCGGCGGACGATCCGGTGATCTATGGGGGTCCGGCGGGCGGGCAAGCGAGCCAGCAGACGCACAACGAAGAGGCTGCAAAGTACAGTCCTACCCAGACGCATCCGCCGGTGTGGGTGGTGGCGGCGGACGATTATTTACAGCAGACCGGGAACGACCCGGTGCTGATGGCGGAGATGCTGCAGCATGCGCGGCTGCAGTTGGGCTGGTTTGAGCGAGAGCGACGTGCGCAGCCGGATGGCTTTTTGTATCTCGACATTGTGACGCACCAGTGGGAGAGCGGCGTGGATGAAGGGGTGCGGTTCGACGCCACGCGGATTGATGCCCATGCTGCTTCTACAGCGTGCGTGGATGCGACGGCGCAGGTGTACCAGGAGTATTGGTATGCAGCGAAGTGGGCGCGGATGCTGGGGCAGGATGCGAGCGCGTTGACGGCGCGTGCGGACCATCTGCGGCGGTTTATGCAGACGCAGCTTTGGGATGAGCAGGACGGTTTTTTTTACGACTCGTGGGTGCGGGCGATGCCGAGGGCGCGGCGGCCGCACTCGTTCGAGGGGATGTGGCCGATGGTGGTGGGTGCGGCTACTCCGCGACAGGCACAGCGGTTGATCGAGCTATGGCTGATGCGTCAGGACCGGTTCTTTACGCCGCATCCGATTGCGACGGTGGCGCGGAGCGATCCGAAGTTTGAGCTGCGGATGTGGCGTGGGCCGGTGTGGAACAGTATGACCTACTGGGCGGCGCGAGGTTGCCTTCGCTATGGCCGACGAGACGATGCGCGACGGTTGCTGGAGGCAGCGCTGGACGATACTGCGCGACAGTATGCTCGGACGGGCGTGCTGTGGGAGTTTTACGATCCGATGGGCGGACATCCCGAAGATCTGAAGCGCAAGCCGCAGACGAAGCGGAATGAGCCCTTTGCGGATTATCTGGGGCACAATCCACTGCTGGCGATGGCGCGGATGTGGCAGGGTATGGCTATGGCGAATAAATAGCGAATATAATAAAGTGCAGGCCAGAGCCTTGGAGGCTGGCAGTTCTGACTATGGCGACTGCTCTCCATCCCGACCGATTTGGCTTTCTGCACATTGACCTGAACAGTTTTTTTGCGTCGGTGGAGCAGCAGTTGCACCCGGAGTATCGTGGGCGTCCGCTGGCGGTGGTGCCGACGATGGCGGATACGACGTGCTGCATCGCGGCC
>JAJZFE010000487.1 GCA_021798655.1 Acidobacteriota bacterium
TCGCCCACACGAACGCCAGCGCGCCCAGCGGATACAGCCAGCCGTAGCGCGCATCGATCGCGCTCACCCGGCCCACCACGCGGTACAGCGCGCCCACCGAGCACAGCACCACCACCCCCGCGCCCACCGTCGGCCACCAGCCCAGCTCCGCCAGCGGAGCCACAAAGAACGCCACCATCCACAGCACCGCGCCCAGCAGCAGCACCGGCCGAAAGTTGAACGCCGAAAACAGATTCTTCGTCATCACCCGCACCAGCCCGAACCCGCCCGCCGCCCAGTGCACCAGCACCAGCCCTGGAGCAAACGCCAGCCGCTGCCGCATCCCCGCCAGCTTCATCCGCCGCCCCAGCGTGATGTCCTCCAATATCGCCATCCGCTGCGGCAGCCACCCGCCCAGCTCCTCCAGCGCCTCGCGACGCACCAGGTTGAACGCGCCCACGCCCACCGTATCCTGCGCCTTCGCATCGCTCACCCGCCACGGCCGCGCCGCCCACATCCCCAGCACCTGGAAGAATCCCAGCACCACGCCCTCGCCCCAGCTCTTCACCTGCATCGTCGGCAGCACCACCACGTGGTCCGCCTGCTCCGCCTCTGCAAACGCCATCGCCCGCCGCAGCACCGACGGCGAAAACAGCACATCCGCATCCGTGTACAGCACATACTCCGACGCCGAGTTCTCCGTCGCCACCTGCAGCGCAAACGTCTTCCCCAGCCAGCCCTCCGGCAGGTCAGTAATGTGGATCACTCCCAGCCGCCCCGGCGCGCGCGTCGCCGCCTCCGCCACATACGCGTCCACAATCGCCCCTGTCCTGTCCGTCGAGCGGTCGTCGATCACCAGCACCTTCAGCGCCGCATAGTCCGCCAGCAGCAGCGCATCCAGCGTCGCCGCAATGCTCGCCTCTTCATTCCGCGCCGGCACCACCACCGTCAGCGACGCGCCCCGCTCCGGCAGCCTGTCCCACTCCAGCCCGCGCAGGTCCGGCATCCGCGGCAGGTGCTTCACCACATCGCTCGCACGCCACACCCACGCCCCGGCAATCAACCACGCAGCTGTCTCCGCACCCGCCCGCCACAGCTCCCTCATGTCTGCTGTCACGCGGATAAACCTTCATCATCCAACCTCGGCGCATACCTCGCTCCCAGGAAGAAGATTCCCGACCCGATCGCAAACGTAATCAGCGTCACGCCCAGCCCCAGCCGCAGGTTGCTGCGGTCGCTCACCATCCCGATGATCTTCGGCGAAAACGCGTCGCCAAACACGTGGATCGCAAACAGCTGCCCGGCCATCGCCGTCGCGCGCAGGTTCGCCGGCACCGCGTTCAGCGTCGCCGCGTTCACCGGCCCCGTGCCCAGAAAGATCAGGAACACCGCCAGCCCCAGCGCCGGCAGCGTCACACTCCTCGGCCCGAAGAAGCACACCACCGCCGGCGGCACCGCCAGCATCGACCCCAGCGCCGGCACCAGGTACAGCGCCCTGCCCGTCGTCTTCGACCAGCGCTGCGCCACCACGCCGCCCACCACCGTCCCGCCCAGCCCGCACACCACCGTAATCCCGCCCATGATCGTCCCCGCCGTCCCCGCGTTGTACCCGTTCTCCCGCTGCAGAAACGACACCATCCACCACGAGATTCCGCCCAGCGAAAACGTCACCGCCGCATACCCCATCACCGAGCTCAGATACGCCTTGTTGCGCAGCAGCGACAGCACCGTGCCTCGATCAGTCTTGCCGCCTTTATCTGTTACAACACGCGCCGGCTCCTTCATCAGCAGCAGGATCAGCACCGCAATCACCACGCCCGGCACCGCCGACGCAATGAACGCCATCCGCCACCCGTAGTTCTGGCTGATCGTCCCGCCCGCCAGATATCCCAGCGCCGCTCCCACCGGAATCGCCACATTGAACACCGTCAGCGCCGCATTCCGCCGCGACTCCGGGAAGTAATCCGCCAGCAGCGCCGGCGCAAAGATTCCGAAGCTCGCCTCGCCCACCCCCAGCGCCGCATGGCGCAGGTTCAGCGACAGGTAGCTATGCACGCTCGCCGTAAAAAAATTCATCGCCGCAATGCCCAGCGCCGCGATCACGATCATCGGCTTGCGCGGAAACCTGTCTCCCAGCCAGCCCGTCACCGGCGACGACAGCACATACGCCACAAAAAACCACGTCGTCAGCGACCCCACCTGGTTGTCCGTCAGGTGAAAGTCCCCCTTCACCTGCTCCTGCACCGCCGGCAGAATGTACCGATCCAGGTAGTTCACAAAGTTCATCGCCGTCAGCAGCACCAGCGCCATCGTCGCGCCCAAAGCCGCGCCTGCCCCCGGACCAACCTTCAGCCGCCTCGTCTCTGTCATCGCAACCTCAGTCACCACTTAGCCGAGAATACCAGCCGCAGCGTACAGTATTCCCCATGCACCGCCGCGACTTCGCCAAGCTCACCGCCCTCGCCCTCGCCGCCACGCGCCTCCCCGCACAGTCTCCTGCGACCAGGCCCAAACCCATCGGCTTCGCCGCCGTCGGCCTCGGCACCATCTCCGGCATCTTCTCCCAGGGCCTGCTCTCCGCCGCCGACGCCAAACTCAC
>JAJZFE010000379.1 GCA_021798655.1 Acidobacteriota bacterium
TCAACGATGATCTCTCCTCAAGTCCGTCTGATTCCTTCGGCTCTGCCAGTGTACCCTGTTCACCTCGTGGCTCAGGGCCTCCGTTGCGCTACGAGACAAGAGATAAGCCAGCAAACCTACTCTTATCTCAAACGCTCGTATCTCATATCTCGTATCTCGTATCTCGTATCTCGTATCTCAACAAGCAACCAGCATCGCCGTCGAAGTCGAGTACCAGGTCCTGCTCGCCCGCGACCTTCACTTCATCGAACCGCCAGCCTACGACGCGCTACACGATCAAGTCGTCGAGGTCCGCAGAATGCTCTCCGGCCTGCTCCGCGCGCAACCCGTTTGATATCCTTGAAGGCGACAGTACGAAGGAGATTCCATGGCCGCAGCGACCCTGCCCGAAGCAACCACCACAGCCCTGCCCTACAAGGTGGCCGACATCGCCCTCGCCGACTGGGGACGCAAAGAGATCGCCATCGCCGAGCACGAGATGCCAGGCCTCATGTCCATCCGCCGCAAGCACGCCGCAGCCAAGCCGCTGCAGGGCGTTCGCGTCACCGGCTCGCTGCACATGACCATCCAGACCGCGGTCCTCATCGAGACCATGGTCGATCTCGGCGCCGACGTTCGCTGGGCCAGCTGCAACATCTTCTCCACCCAGGATCACGCCGCGGCAGCCATCGCCGCCGCCGGCGTCCCCGTCTTCGCCTGGAAGGGCGAGACGCTCGAAGAGTTCTGGTGGTGCACGAACGAGGCCCTCAGCTTCCCCGGACCCAACGGCACCCTGCTCGGCCCGCAGCTCGTCATCGACGACGGCGGTGATGTCACGCTCCTCATCCACAAGGGCTACCAGCTGGAGCATGGCGACAACTGGGTGAACACGCCCTCCGGCTCGCAGGAAGAAGCTGTCATCAAGAACCTCCTCAAGCAGGTTCACGCCACCCACCCCACGCGCTGGACGGAAACCGCCGCCGCGTGGAAGGGCGTCTCCGAGGAGACCACCACCGGCGTCCATCGCCTCTACAAGATGATGGAGCAGGGCACGCTCCTCGTTCCTGCCATCAACGTCAACGACTCCGTCACCAAGAGCAAGTTCGACAACCTCTACGGCTGCCGCGAGTCGCTCGTCGACGGCATCAAGCGCGCCACCGATGTCATGGTCGCCGGCAAGGTCGCCGTCGTCTGCGGCTACGGCGATGTCGGCAAAGGCTCTGCCGCCAGCCTGCGCGGACTCGGCGCTCGCGTCATCGTCACCGAGATCGACCCCATCAACGCGCTGCAGGCTGCCATCGAAGGCTACGAGGTCACCACGATCGAAGACACCCTCGGCCGCGCCGACATCTACGTCACCTGCACCGGCAACGTCGACATCATCACGCTCGACCACATGAAGCGCATGAAGGATCAGGCCATCGTCTGCAACATCGGACACTTCGACAACGAGATCCAGATGGAGCCGCTCAACGCCTTCGCCGGTGCCGTGCGCGAGAACATCAAGCCCCAGGTCGACAAGTACACCTTCGCCAACGGCAACGCGATCTTCATCCTCGCCGAAGGCCGCCTCGTCAACCTCGGCTGCGCCACAGGCCATCCCAGCTTCGTCATGTCGGCCAGCTTCTCCAACCAGACGCTCGCGCAGCTCGACCTCTGGGCCAACAAGGACACCAACAAGCCCGGCATCACCATCCTGCCCAAGCACCTCGACGAGGAGGTCGCTCGCCTGCACCTGGAGAAGATCGGCGTCAAGCTGACCACCCTCACCCAGAAGCAGGCCGACTACCTCAGCGTCCCCGTCGCCGGCCCCTACAAGCCCGATCACTACCGCTACTAGAGCAGCTTCCTCTCAGGCGTAAGGCATAGTCGCCAGCAGTCTTCATGATTTGTCATTCCGCAGCGAAGCGGAGGAATCTGCATCTTGGACGGCGACTACACCGGATGGAAAAGCGCTCTCATCACGACCCCAACCAAGACGAAGGCCGCCGAACTCTGGCGGCCTTCACTTTTCCCCAACCCTCAACCGAATCACTGACAACTGACAACTGACAACAGTTCCTCAGCCCTTCAATCCGCATCGTCAGCAATCACAGCCTGCACCTGCGGCAGCAGCAACGCCTCCGCCCGCGACTCCGGAAACGGCCTCGCGGCCAGCGGAGAATCCATCAGCACCACCGTCCGCACCGCGCCCGAGGCATAGCTCACCTGCGTACCACTCAGCAGCGCGACCGCCGTTGACGAAGGCGTCGTGCCTGCCGGAACCACCACGATGGCATACGTCGCCGCCGGCAGACTCACATAGCCGCTGCTGCCGCCAAGGCTCAGGTTCGTCGCCAACGCAGCCGTGTACGCCAGCTTGCCCGTGCCTGGCACAAGGTACACATCCACCGCGCCCTCGCGCGTCACCTCGTCGATCACTCGTACGGCAATCTGCCCCGCTGCAGCCGGCTGCGACTGGTCCACCCACAGCGTCTGCTGCAGCGCCGCAGCCGTATTGCCAACCAGCAGCGTGTACTGCCGTCCTGCCGAAAGCACGCCGCTCGACACCGCCAGCGCCTGCCGCGTCCCCGCCCGCGACGCCGTC
>JAJZFE010000339.1 GCA_021798655.1 Acidobacteriota bacterium
AATGCCACGGTCACGGTGGTGAATGAAGGCACGCACTTTACGCGCGTGGTCCATGCCGACGGCAAGGGCACGTATGTGGTGACGTCGCTGAATCCGGGCAACTACAGCGTGCGGATCGACGCGCCGGGTTTCTCTGCGCTGCAGAACAACAGCGTGAGCCTGGCCGCGCAGCAGACGGTGCGGATCGATGGAGCGCTTTCGGTGGCGGGCAGCACGTCCAGCGTGACGGTGACGGCGGACACGCCGGTCATCAACCTGGAGATGCCGTCGATCTCCAGCACGGTGACGGCGGAGGCGCTCAACGATACGTCGAGCAACCTGCTGGGCACGTCGGACGCGACTGGCGACAGCGGTCTGCTGTTTTATACGACGCTGCTGCCGGGCGGTTCGCAGGCGGGCACACTGTTTGACTGGTCGATGTATGGTTCGCGCGGTGGCGAGGCGTACTACAACGTGGACGGCATCAGCTCGAACTCGGCGCTGTACGGCAACATGGTGGGGCCGTCGCTGCCGCCGTTCGGCATGGTGCAGGAGGTGGAGTACTCCGCGGTGAACAACAAGGCCGAGATGGGCCAGCTGTTCAACATCAGCATGGTGACGAAGTCGGGCAGCAACGCGTACCACGGCGACGTGTTTGAGAATCACGGCAGCAACAGCCTGCAGGCGCCGGGCTACTTTGCGGCGGGCAAGGTGGGCGCGTACAACCAGAACGACTTTGGCGCCGATGTGGGCGGACCGATCCGCCGCGACAAGCTGTTCTTCGAGCTGTCCACGGAGCTGCTGCGTGAGGATACGCCGATCACGATCACACCTTCGCTGCCAACGGCGGCGTTCGAGGCCGGCGACTTCAGCGCGCTGACTACGCCGATCACCAATCCCTATGCGGGTGGCGCGCCGTTTGCCTATGGCGGGCAGTACAACCACATCGATCCTTCGCTGATCAGCAAGGCGTCGCAGTATTGGCAGAACCTCTTCTATCCCGCGTCGATTTTGAATCAGTCGCCGCTGGGTCCGTACTCGCAGAACGTGTACACGAACCGTTTCTACGGCCGTGTGGACTATGCGCTGTCGCAGAACAACACGCTGTTTGCGCGCGTGGGCTATATCCGTTCGTCGCCGGAGGTGCTGGACAGCGGGCTGCCGCCGTCGATCACCGGCTATCGCGCGCAGAAGCGCCACACGTGGCAGGGCGTTGCGGAAGATACGTGGGTCCTGACGCCGCACCTGGTGAACGTGGCCAAGTTCGGCATCACGCATACGGAGAACCACTTTGGCGGCGACATCCAGGGCCAGCCACTGATCGACGCGCTGGGCATCAACGGGTTTCCGGTCGCACCGAGCGCGGACACCGGCATCCCTTCGCTGTATGTGCCGGGCTATACCTCGCCGTTCCAGCTGACCGAGAGCCAGCCGACGGAGGAGACGTTCCAGTACATCGACCAGCTGACCTATGAGCGCGGCGCGCACTCGATCAAGGCCGGCGTGGAGTATCGGCCGATGGAGGCGGACAGCTACTTCAACCCGACCTTTGGCGGCTTCTCGTACAGCAATCAGTACACCGGCAACGCGTATGCGGACTTTCTGCTCGGGCTGCCGGACACGACCTCGTACACGTACACGCGCCCTGCGGAGTATGCGCGGCTGTGGTACGTGAACACGTTCGTGCAGGACGACTGGAAGGTGCGGAAGAACCTGACGATGTTCCTCGGCGTGCGCTATGAGTACGACAGCCCGGCGGTGGACAAGAACAACATCGTCGCCTCGTTCGATCCGTACCGCGGTGCGATCGTGGTGCCGAACCTGCAGGTTGCACAGCAGAACATCAACGCGGTCTTCCCGTCGCAGATTCCGATTGAGACGGCGCAGTCGGTCAACCTGCCGGGGCGCTCGCTGCGCAACAGCTACAAGCTGGCGGTCGATCCGCGGTTCGGGTTTGCGTGGCGTCCGTTCAACACCGATCGCACGGTGGTGCGCGGCGGCTACGGCATCTTCAACGATGAGGTGAGCGCGGCGCTGTTCGGCTACAACTATGCGGGCCCCTTCGGCGTAAACGTGGCGTATACCAACAGCTTTACGGGCAACCAGCCCTCGGTCACATTCCAGAACCCGATCAACACGACGGCGCAGGGCAGCCTTGCGGGCAACGTGAGCGATACGGCGACGGACTGGAACTTCCGCAACCCGTATGTGCAGCAGTTCAACCTGACGGTGGAGGAGAACGTTGGCTTCGATACGGGCGTGCGGCTGTCGTACATCGGCACGCGCGGCGTGAAGCTGGCGTATGCGAACAACATCGACCAGGTGACGCCGAGCACGACGCCGTACAGCCAGGCGGCGAGTCCGTATCCGCTGTTCTACTCGGTGTACGTCTTCCGCAACGGAGGTTATGAGAACTACAACGCGTTCTCCGGCGAGGTGACGCACACATATCGCCATGGGCTGAGCTTCGACGCGTCGCTGACCTGGGCGAAGAATCTGACCGACGACGACGACACGGCGGCCAACGGCATCGACGGCGGCGTGACGGCGGAGCAGAGCTTCAACCTCTCGCGGCAGAAGGGC
>JAJZFE010000029.1 GCA_021798655.1 Acidobacteriota bacterium
CCAGGGCCGGCGAACACCAACATTCTGCAGCTGCAGAACAGCGGGCAGGGCCGCGTGAATGCGACGTTTGTGGGCGTGGAAAATCATGCGCTGAAGCGGCTGCAGTTTTTCTTTGGCGGCGTGCGCGTGAACCTGATCGACGACAACGACGACAACGAGTTTTCAACGCAGCAGACGGCAGGATCGGATGTGGGCGAGTACGCGCATCGCACCGGCCAGCCGGTGTGGAACGTGTTTGGCAACGCGAGCCTGAAGCTGCCGGAGAAGCTGCAGCTGAGCGCAGACTTCCACGGTGGTGGCGACGCGCACTACAACATCACGACGGGCTTTGATAACAACGGCGACGGTGACTTCAACGACCGGCCGCAGTTTGCAACGCCAGGCCAGTCGGGCGCGGTGCAGACGCCGTATGGGCTGCTGGTGGCGAGCGGTGGCACGGGCGTGCTGCAGCGCAACCTCGGTGTGATGCCGTGGACGTACTACCTGAACCTGAACCTGCAGCGGACGTTTGCGTTGACGCGCGATGCGAAGGCGAACCATCCGCAGTCGCTGACGGTGAATGTGCGGTCGGCGAATGCGTTGAACCACCTGAACGTTACAAGCGTGGGCGGCGTGCTGGGGTCGCCGACGTTTGGCGTGGCGTATGCGGCGGACAACGGAAGGCGGATCGAGATCGGCGGGCGGTACAGCTTTTAGAGCACGAGCGGCGGGGATGTGGTCGTTCAAGAAGCAGATTCCTCCGCTCCGCTGCGGAATGACAAACAAAGCAGTGACAGCGATACCAGGATGATGCAAAAACAGAGGCGCGGCCGTGATGGCTGCGCCTCTGCTGTTGCGGGTTGGTTGGGTTATTTCTTGTCGTCGGTGATGAGTGCCCCGTTGATATCGCGGACCTCGATGGGGCCCCAGCCGTTGGTCTTGCTGGTGTCCTGCAGCTGCTTCTCGATCTTTGCGCGGTCGCCGGCGGCGACGACGATGAGGTGGCCGGGGTGCAGGTCGTCCTTGGCGACGCGCGCGATGTCGTCCGCTGTGACGGCCTGGTACTTCGCCGGGAGCGTGGCGAAGTAGTCGAGCGGGCGGTGGTTGAGGAAGAGATTGGCGAAGGAGCCGGCGATGGAGTAGGTGGTCTCGAAGGCGCCGGGCAGGGACTGGATGCGCGCCTGCGTGGCCTGCTGCAGCTCTTCGGGAGTGGAGGGGTTGGTGGCGAAGCGGGAGATCTCGCGCATCAGCTCGTTGGCGGCGGGGCCGGTGACGTCGGTACGCACCAGGCCGCCGGCGGAGAAGGGTCCGCCGTCGCGATAGAACGCGTAGTTGGACTGCACGCCGTAGGTGTAGCCGTTCTTCTCGCGGAGGTTCATGTTGATGCGGCTGGCGAAGGCTCCGCCGAGGGTGTAGTTCATCACCTGCAGGGCTTGCAGGTCAGGCGTGGTGACGGGTACGCCGATGCCATAGGCGAAGAGCGCGGTCTGCGGCGCGCCGGGCTTGTCGACGATGACGACGTGTGTGGGCGGCAGCTCCGGCGCTGGTGGAATGGTGATGGGCGCGGCGGCGGTGCCGGTCCAGGAGCCGAAGAACTCTTCGGCGATGCGGTGGGCCTGCGCGAGTGTGACGTCGCCGACGAGCACGAGCGCGGAGTCCGCCGGTGCGAAGTGCGCGGCGTAGAAGCCCGTCACGTCGTCGCGAGTGATGGCGGTAACGCTGGCGGTGGTGCCGGTGGGCGAGGTGCCGTAGGGCGTGTCGCCGTAGACGAGCTTCGGCCCGACGCGGCCGGCCATCGCAGCGACGTTGTCGGTCTCCTGCTGGATGCCGACGAGACGCTGCTTGCGCAGGCGATCGAGGTCGGCAGCGTTGAAGGCGGGGTGGCGCACCACGTCCGCAAAGAGCGCCATGCCGGGGTGGAGGTACTGCGTGAGCAGCGTCATGCCGGCGCTGGCGGAGTCCATCGACGAGCCGACGTAGACGGTGGTGCCGATGCGTTCCTGGGCCTCGGCGAGCGCGGTGACGTCCCTGGTGGTGGTGGCCTCGCCCATCACCTTCGCGGTGAGGCTGGCGAGCCCGGCCTTGTCGGCGGGGTTGTTCTCACTGCCGGCGCGCGCCACCAGCGAGGCGGAGAGCAGCGGCAGCGAACTCTGCTGCAGCACGTAGACCTGCAGGCCGTTGGCGAGAGTGAAGGTCTGCGGCACGGGCAGGTGCACGGCGACGGCCGGGCCAGCGGATGGCGGGGTCTTGCGCCAGTTCTGCGCGGCCTCGAATTCGGGCGTGTAGGGGTTGGTGATCTTGACGTCTGCGTCGGTGTTGTCGGGGCTGCGCGGCACATCGTTCAGCACCTTCTTGCCGGGCACGCAGTAGACGACGACGGCGGATTCCTTGGTGAGGTACTTTGCGGCTGCGGCCTTCGCGCTGGCCACGGTGACGGCCTCTTCTGCGGCGACATCCTTCGGCAGATAGCCGGGGTCGCCGGTGTACTGGTTGTAGCGATCGAGCGTGTCGGCCACGCCGCCGAATCCGCCGAGCCGCTGCAGGCCGCTGATCTTTTCTGTCAGCGTCTGTGCCTTG
>JAJZFE010000460.1 GCA_021798655.1 Acidobacteriota bacterium
AAGTGTGTCTGGGGCTGCCAGGGGGCGTAGTCGACACCGAGGCGGAGGTCTTCGTGGATCTCGTGGGCGTCGATGAGCTTGTTGGGGTTGAGGTGGTTGGTGGGGTCCCAGAGGCGCTTGAAGTCGCGGAAGGCCTGCATGAGTTCGGGGCCGAACATTTTGGGGAGGAGTGCGCCGCGGGCCTGGCCGTCGCCGTGTTCACCGGAGAGGGAGCCGCCGTGGCTGAGGGCGATGTCTGCTGCGCGGTCCATGAACTGGCGGAAGTTGAGGATGCCGGATTCGGTTTCGAGATCGAAGCTGAGGCGCATGTGGACGCAGCCCTGGCCGAAGTGTCCGTACATGGGGCTGTGGTAGCCGTACTCGTTCATGAGGGCGTAGATGTGGCGGAGGTAGGAGCCGAGCTGGGTGGGGTCGACGGCGGCGTCTTCCCAACCCTCCCATCCGGTGCCCTGGCCGGGGACGAAGGCGGTGGCGCCGAGGCCAGACTCGCGGATGGCCCAGACGCGGGCGGCTTCGGCGGCGGTGTAGATGCGGGCGTCGGTGCCCGTGTCGGGGGAGGTGGTAGGCAGGGAGGCGGCGAGGCCGCGGGCCTGGGCGTTGGCTTCGGCCTGAGTGGCTCCGCCGAATTCGACGAGGAGGAAGCCGCGGCCGGCGGGGAGGAGCGGGAGGTCGGCGAGGGCTTTCTGCTTGCGGTGGAGGGCGTCGAGGAGCAGGCCGTCCATGCCTTCGAGGCCGATGGGTTTGTGCTGGAGGATCTGCGGGACGTGGTCGGCTGCGACGAAGACGTCGGAGAAGCCGATGCCCATGAGGGTGCGGAACTGGGGGCTTTGGACGAGCTGGAGGGTAGCGCCGAGGATGATGGCGCAGGTGCCTTCGCTGCCGACGATGGCGCGGGCGACATGGAAGCCATTTTCGGGGAGGAGTTCGTCGAGGTTGAAGCCGGAGACGCGGCGGGGGATGTTGGGGAAGCGGGCGCGGACGAGGTCGGCGTAGGTGTCGCGGAGGCGTTTGAGTTCGGCGTAGATTTCGCCGATGCGGCCACCGGCGGCGATGTGGGCGGTGAGTTCGGCTTCGGAGGTGGCGCCGACGGTGAGGCGGGTTCCGTCGTAGAGCAGGAGGTCGAGGGCGACGATGTTGTCGACGGTTTTGCCGCCCATGAGGGCGTGGACGCCGCAGGAGTTGTTGCCGATCATGCCGCCGAGGGTGCAGCGGCTGTGGGTGGCGGGGTCGGGGGCGAAGGTGAGGGCGAATTTTTCAGCGGCCTCGCGTACGCGATCGAGGACGATGCCGGGCTGGACGTGGACGGTACGGGAGACGGGATCGACGGCGGACATGCCGTTCATGTATTTGGAGAAGTCGAGGATGACGGCGGCGTTGCAGCCTTGTCCGGCGAGGGAGGTACCTGCGCCGCGGGAGAGGATGGGGGCGTGGAAGGCGCGGCAGAGTGTAACTGTTTCGATTACATCCTGTTCGTCGCGGGGAATGACGAGGCCGATGGGGATGTGGCGGTAGTTGGAGGCGTCGGTGGCGTAGAGGGCGCGGGAGGCGTCGTCGAAGCGGACTTCGCCGCGGATTTTGGCGCGGAGCTGGCGCTCGAGTTCGGCGGCTGCGGGGAAGGTGTCGTGGGCGCGTGCGTGAGAGCTGGGTGGGATGGGCGGCGGCTGGGTGGCGGGTGGAAGAACGACAAACGGCGAGGTGGACATGGTGGGCGGCACTCTCCAACGCGGACGGCAGGTTTGGTTGTGATCTTACTTGGCTGCGGGGGGTTATAGAAGAGTTCTCGCCAAGGGTGTTGGTTGGGGCTATACTGGGCGCGAAACGGTATGGGTCAACACTCTGAATCCGTGATGCGTGCTGAGGGCGTGTGGTGCCGATGGAAGTCGCACCAGATGCCGAGCGCGGAGTTGCGACTGCTGCCGACGCAGACGCGGCCCAGCCTGTTTGGCGACTAGCCGAGGCGTACTTTCTTCCCACCGATTTTGCCTGCGATGGAGCGATGGTTCTGGTTTGCTGCGTGATGGAGCGCGGTGGACGGAGTGCCGATGCAGGCGGCTGGCGATGCTGGCTGGAGACGACAACTACTCCCGATGGACGTGAAGGCGAGGATGACGATGGCAGTGATGAATGCGATTTCGATACGGACGGTAAGCGATGCGGTGTATGGGGAGTTTGGCCCGAAGCTGAAGGGGGTGCTGCCTGGCGAGAAGGCGAAGGCGATGATTGCGCGGGATGAGCAGTACATGTCGCCGAGCTACACGCGGTCGTATCCGCTGGCGATGAAGCGTGGGCGAGGGACGCGGGTGGAGGATGTGGACGGGAACGAGTTTCTGGATTTTTCTGCGGGGATCGCGGTGGTATCGACGGGGCATTGTCATCCGGAGGTGGTGGCGGCGATTCAGAAGCAGGCGGGTGAGTTTCTGCATATGTCGGGCACGGATTTTTACTATGAAGGGATGGTGGCTCTGGCGGAGCGGCTTTCGGCGGTGGCTCCGATGGCGGGACCGCACCGGTTTTACTATGGCAACTCGGGTGCGGAGGCGGTGGAGTGTGCGCTGAAGCTGGCGCGATACCACACGGGTCGTCAGAACGTGATTGCGTTTCTGGGGGCGTTCCATGGACGGACGATGGGAGCGTTGTCGCTGACGGCCTCGAAGCCGCAGCAGCGGCGGCGGTTTGCTCCGCTGGTGCCGGGGGTGACGCATGTGCGTTATCCGTATGCGTATCGCGGATGCGCGGGCGGGCCGCAGGCGGAGGAGGCGTTTGCGCTGGGGTGTGCGCGGTACATCGAGGAGAAATTGTTCAAGACGGTGCTGGCTCCGGAGGAGGTGGCGGCGATCTTTGTGGAGGCGATCCAGGGGGAGGGTGGATACGTAGTGGCTCCGACGGTGTTTATGCAGGAGTTGCGGCGGATCTGCGACAAGTACGGGATTCTGTTGGTGGTGGACGAGGTACAGAGCGGTGCGGGGCGCACGGGCAAATGGTGGGCGGTGCAGCATACGGGCGTGGAGCCGGACATCATCTGCATTGCGAAGGGGATTGCGAGTGGGATGCCGCTGAGCGTGTGCATGTCGAAGGCGGAGATTATGGATTGGAAGCCGGGGTCGCATGCATCGACGTATGGAGGAAATCCGGTGGCGATTGCGGCGGCGCTGGCGACGATGGATGTGATTGAGCGCGAGGGACTGGCCAATGCGACGCACGTCGGCGGGTTGATGCAGGAGCGACTGAAGACGTGGCTGAGCAAGTACTCGATTGTGGGCGATGTGCGGGGACGAGGGCTGATGATCGGGGTGGAGATTGTGAAGGATCAGGCGACGCGGGAGATGGCGGGAGAGTGGCGCGACCGGATTGTGGATCTGGCGTTCGAGCGCGGCGTTCTATTGCTGGGCTGCGGTGAGACGACGATCCGCCTGGCGCCGCCTCTGATTGTGAAGGCTGAGGAAGCGATGATCGCGCTGGATGTGCTGGAAGAGTGCGTGGCGATCGTGGAGCGGGAGCAGCGGGGAGCGTAGGTTGTGAGGCCGGGCTGCACCGGGCCGGAACTTGTGTGGGTTCCGGTGCAGCGTGGCTGGGTTGCATTGCTGTTAGGGTTCGTCGTGGGTGAGGCGTTGGCGCCAGATGTCGAGCAGGGACTGTGCGAGGGCGTAAGCGATGGGGCCGAGGATGAGGCCGCTGATGCCGAAGACGATGACTCCGCCGAGGATGGAGAAGAAGATGGGGATGGTGTGGAGGCGGAGTTGGGTGCCGACCATGATGGGATAGAGGACGTTATCGAGGGTGCTGATGACGAGGGTCCCGACGGCCATGAGGATGGCGGCTTGAATCCAATGGTGGGTGAGTGCGAGGTAGATGGCGACGGGGAGCCATACGGCGAAGGCTCCGAAGGATGGGATGATGGCGGCGAAGGCGGTGGCTGCGCCGAGCAGGGTGGCTGCGCCGGAGAGGCCGATGAAGGCAAAGACGATGCCTGCGACGACTCCCTGAATTGCGGAGACGACGAAGTGGCCCATGACGGTGGCGCGGATGGTATCGACGAGGCGGGCGAAGAGGTGGTCGGTCTCGCGCGGGCTGAGTGGAACGATGGCGCGGAGAGCGGGGAGGGCGAGGTCGCTGTCGCGGTAGACGAAGAACAGGACGAAGAGCATGATGACGATCTGGGTGAGGGCGGTGAGGGAGCCGGCGAGGAGGGCACCGATGTGCGCGGTGAGGAAGCCTGCGGACTTATCGAAGGCCTGGCTGGGGGTGATGTTGTCGAGGGAGAACTGGACGATGGCGTCGATGCGGGGGGAGTGATCGAGGAACTGTTGCAGCGAGTGTTGGGCGGAGCCGCTTTGTACGGCCTGAATGGCGGCCAGGACGCGGTAGCCGAAGCTTTGGGCGAGCAGGAAGGTGGGGCCGATGATGCCGAGGGCAACGAGTGCGACGCTGGTGGCTGCAGCAACGGATGGGGAGCGGAGGCGTGCGGCGATCCAGCGGTAGGGATGGCAGGTGACGACGGCGAGGACGATGGCTCCGGTGATGGCGGGGAGGAAGGGCTGGAGCATTCGCAGGCAGAGGAGGACGGCGACGATGGTGAGGAGGAAGAGGGTAAGGTTTTTCCAACTGAAGCCAGCGTTGGTGGCTGGCGGCTGGGGTGCGACTGCTGCGGGTTGCTGGCCTGAGGGTAGATTCATGCTGATTCCTCGACGGTGTGGGTGGCTGCGGAGGGACGGTGGTTGCGGCGGATCCATTTTGCGAGTTCGCTTACCCATACGATAGTGCTTGCGACGGCGAGGCAGAGAGCCCAATCGCGACGGGTGAGGGAGACGACTCCGAAGGCGCGTTGCAGGATGGGGACGTGGAGCAGCGTGAGTTGGAGCGCGATGGAGGCGAGGATGGCGGCCCAGAGCCAGCGATTGCGGAAGAGGCCGACGAGGATGGAGTCGGACTCGGAGCGGGCGCTGAGGGCGTTGGCGAGTTGGAAGAGCATGAGGGTGGTGAAGGCCATGGTGCGCTGGTGGACGATGGAGTGCTGCGGCGGGGCGAGGAAGAAGATGTAGAGCGTTCCTGCGGTCATGACGGAAGCGACGAGCAACAGGTCCTGTAGCATTTGCGAGCCGAGGATGGCATCCTGAGGGCGGCGTGGCGGACGCTGCATGACATGTGGAGCAGGAGGGTCAACGCCGAGGGCGAGGGCGGGTGCTCCGTCGGTGATGAGGTTGATCCAGAGGATCTGAGCGGCGGTGAGCGGGAGAGTGAGGTGGTGGGGGCCGGTGGAGGTGCGGAAGGAGAGCAGGACCGCGCTGAGGAAGAGGGTGAAGACCTCGCCGAGGTTGGTGGCGAGCAGGTAGCGGAGGAACTTCTGGATGTTGTCGAAGACGATGCGACCTTCTTCGACGGCGGCGACGATGGTGGCGAAGTTGTCGTCGGTGAGGATGAGGGCCGCGGCCTGGCGGGAGACGTCGGTGCCGGTGATGCCCATGGCGACGCCGATGTGCGCGGCTTTGAGGGCGGGGGCGTCGTTGACTCCGTCGCCGGTCATGGCAACGATTTCGTGATTCTGCTGGAGGGCGTGGACGATGCGGAGTTTGTGCTGGGGGTTGACGCGGGCGAAGACCTGAGTGGTTTGGACGGCCTGGCGGAGTTCGAGGTCGGAGAGGAGGTCGAGTTGTGCGCCGGAGAGGACAGTGGTGGCGTTGGGGATGCCAAGCTCGCGGGCGATGGCTGCGGCGGTGTGGGGATGGTCGCCGGTGATGAGGAGGGTGCGGATGCCGGCCTGGCGGGTGCGCTCGATGGCGAGGCGGGCCTCGGGGCGCGGGGGATCGATCATGCCGATCAGGCCGAGGAAGGTGAGGTGCTGCTCGGTCTGGTCGGCTTGCTCGGGGGTGGTGGGATGGGCGGTCTCGGAGGCGGAGAGGGTGCGGGTGGCGATGCCGAGCGTGCGGAGTGCACGGGCAGTGAGTTGATCGTTGTCGAGGAGGATCTGCTGGCGCCGCTGGGGGGTGAGTGGCACGGCGATACCGGCGGCGAACTCGTGGGTGCAGCGGTCGAGCAGGAGGTCAGGTGCGCCTTTGGTGAAGACGGTGGTTTGCTGGGGTGGTGGAGTCTGCGTGGAGGTGGGATGGATGGTGCTCATGCGCTTGCGCTCGGAGGAGAAGGGGATCTCAGCGAGGCGCGGGTAGAGGGTTGGGAGTTGGTCGGTGTCGATGCCGGCTTTGCGTGCGGCGGTGAGCAGGGCGGCTTCGGTGGGATCGCCCTGGATATTCCATCCGGTGGCGGAGTGATGAAGTTGGGCGTTGTTGACGAGGGCGGCTGCGAGGAGCAACTGGTGGGTCTCCTGTGCGCAGACGGAGGACAGGGGCTGGTGGGTGGGGGTGGTGAGTTGCCCTTCGGGGGCGTAGCCTGCGCCGGAGAGGTCGGTGATGCCAGAGGCGGTGACGAGGGTCGAGACGGTCATCTCGTTGCGGGTCATGGTGCCGGTTTTGTCGGCGGCGATGACGGTGGTGGAGCCGAGGGTTTCGACGGCGGGGAGTTTTTTGACGATGGCTCCGCGACGGGCCATGCGCTGGACGCCGAGGGCGAGGGCGAGGGTGATGACGGCGGCGAGCCCTTCTGGGGTGGCGGCGACGGCGAGGGCGATGCCGAAGATGAGGATGCTCATGACGTCGGCGGGGCTTTGCAGGCCCTGCACGCTGAGCAGTACGAGGACGACGATGACTGCGATGAGCAGTACGGCGGCACCAAGTTGTTTGCTGAGGCGGCGGAGTTGAATCTGCAGCGGCGTGAGTTGGGCGGGTTCTGCTTCGAGGAGGTTGGCAATCTGGCCGAACTCGGTGTGCATGCCGGTGGCGGTGACGATGGCCTTGGCGTTTCCGGAGACGACCATGGTTCCAGCGAAGACCATGTTGGCGCGGTCGCCAAGTGCGGCGGCGTTGCTTAGCGGGTCGGTGTGCTTGGGTATGGGGAGGCTTTCGCCGGTAAGGGAGGACTCTGTGGTGAGGAGTGCGGAGGCTTGGGCGAGGCGGGCGTCTGCGGGGACGGAGTCGCCTTCGCTGAGGAGGAGGATGTCGCCTGGGACGAGGTGCCGGGCGAGGATGTGTTGCTGGAGGTGGTCGCGGAGGACGGTGGACCGTTGGGGCATCATGGTGCTGAGCGCGGCGAGGGCGCGTTCGGCACGGTCTTCCTGTAGAAAGCCGAGCAGTGCGTTGAGGAAGACGATGGCGAGGATGATGAGGGCTTCGTAGGGGATGCCTGAGTTGCCTTGTAGTCTAGCGACCAGGACGGTAACTGCAGCGGCGGTGAGCAGGAGGTAGACCTGGGGGTCGTTGCCCTGGGCGAGCAGGCGTTGCCAGGCGGGCGGCCGCGGGGTGGAGCGGAGGGCATTGCTGCCACAGGTGGCCAGGCGCCGCGTAGCTTCGGCGGTGGTGAGTCCGGAGTGCAGGTCAGTGCCAAGGTCAGCGAGGACTGCGGCGACGGATTGCCGGCAGGGCGATGGTCGGTCGTGTCTTGCCATAGCGAGGAACCGAGCTTTCCGTCGTGGTGAACGTCGGTGAAAGTGAGTACAGCGTCAGACTTTCAGTACAGAAGGTTAGTGTACGGCTGCTTGAACGTATCTTATTGCATGGATGGACTTGGTGACAGGAGTCACTCGCTTCGGACTAAGCAGGAAGTCGGACAGTACACTGAGGAGAGTTCTTGTCTCTTCCGGATGGTCCAACAACGTGGACCATCGCACCAAAGTTCAATACAAACTGGACATTGCGCAGCGTCCCGGTGAGAGCATCTGGTTCGGCTTCACCGTCTCAGCCATTAGCTTGGATCGCTCTTCGATCACGTTCTACGCGTCGCTGCAGGGATACCCGATGGATGGTCGTCACCACCTTGCGGTCGAAATGGGTGGGATCGAAGCTGTTGCTCTGATCCCTTGCGTCGTGGTTGTCTGGCCAATGCTCGTCGATGGATGACTTCAGCCGATCCAATGCACGGTTGCGGGATTCCGCTCCTGGGTTTTCGGCCATTGCCTGGGATAACCGAGCACGAGGGGAGCGACAATGCTGGTGGCTTCGGGGATACCCAATTCGGCCTTGGTGGCAGATTGATTGAACCAGGGTCGGGCCAAGCCGATCCAGCAGGTTCCTATGCCTGCGTCCCGCGCACTGAGCATGAAGGTGAGTGCAGCCAAACAGCAATCTTCGTCGGCCTGCTTTTCAAATGACGGTGCTGCCACGAGGACGAGCGCCGGGGCATGGTAGAGGAGCGAGAGTTCAGGCGTGGCAAGAAACTGCCGTTGCTGTGCGGCTTCTGCGGTGGGATTGTGCGCGACCTTCTCAACCAGCCATGCCTTGGCTCTGTCGGAGAGATCGTCAATTCGGTGTTTGCCGAGAACGACCCAGAACTCCCACGGTTGACTGTTTCTGGCGCTGGGAGCCAGTATTGCCGTGTCGATGAGAGCCTGGACCATGTGTGGCTCGATGGGTGTGTCCTGATAAGTGCGGACTGAGCGTCTCTGCTGAAGAACCTCTCTCAACTCCATGGCTCCACCTCGTTTCGCTGGGAAGATCCATCGGCACGACTCGCATTGCCTTTCCGTCGTGATCGTTGTGGATTCCGAATAACGTTGCTCTCGAATGGAACTGAGGTGCAACTTGCAACGTTCATTCCTGGTGCAAGCGAACGAACTGCAGTGAGTATTACTCGCGGCGTTGCTGAAGGCCGTGATTGAGGTCACAGGTTTTCGTGTGTAGTGACGCTTGATTTGGTGTTGCCGACAGCAGGCCGGAAGGCTGCAGGCTCCGATTGGCTGGCGCGAACGACCGCAGAGTAAGGTTCGTTGGATGCTTGCATGCAGGAGCCCATTCAGTCTTTTCTGAAGTGTACTGAATGGGAAGAATGGTCGGGGCGAGAGGATTCGAACCTCCGACCCCCTGGTCCCGAACCAGGTGCGCTACCAGACTGCGCTACGCCCCGAACAATTGCATGAGATGTCGATGGGAGGAGCATTCCGTGCTGCTCAAGCTTTTGGGTGGGCTTGCTGGACCGCTGAACCGACTCGAGTAGTTTAGCAGATATTTGGTTGGGAGTGGGGGTGTTGGTGCGGGGGGTGATGAGCAAAAAAAGCGGGGAGAGTTCGCTGACTCTCCCCAGGGTGGTGCTATCGTTTGCTGTCGTTTGGCTAATGTGAAGGTCTTGGG
Organism: Acidobacteriota bacterium; assembly: GCA_021798655.1. The sequence goes on from JAJZFE010000460.1 coordinate 9,171, forward strand.
TGCGGTACGGAGGTCTTTCCGTGCGCATTGCACCGGGGCTGCTATTGGCCGATGGCGAGCACCACCGAAGTGGTCTGTGCCGATGCGGGGAAGGTGACGCTGTTGGCGGTGATGTTGATGGTGTAGATCCTGGAGGCTGCCGGGCTGGTGGTTCCGCAGCCGGTGAGTCCGACGATGGCAAAGGTGAAGGCGAGCAGGATGAGCAGGCGTGCGCGCTGGGTGCCGAGGGTCTTGCGGCGGCGGAGGCCGGCGAAGCAGACTCCGAGGCCGGAGAGTTCCATGGGGAAGACTGCGGCTGCGGTGATGGGAGCGAAGTCTGCGGGGTGGAGGTTGAGGGGCGCCTGGAGACGGGCGTCGGCGGCGGTGGTGGTTACGGTCATGGTGGTGGTCGCGGTGCCACCGGCGGTGACGGTGGGGGAGGCATTGGAGAAGGTGCAGGTGGCGTCGGCGGGCAGGCCTGCGCAGGTGAGGGCGACCTGTCCGGCGAAGGCTCCGATGGAACTGATGGTGATCTGGTAGGTGGTGACGCCGCCTCCACGGAGGTAGGCGTTGGGGGTGGTGGTGCCAAGGACGAAGCTGCCGATGGGCTGGGAGATGATCTGGGTGAGATTGGCTCCGCTGGTGGTGTAGTTGGTGTTGGCGAGGAAGGTGGCGGCGATGGTGTGGGTGCCGAGGCCGAGGGTGGCGATGGTGAAGGTGGCAGAGCCGGCGGAGAGGGTTGCGGAGCCGAGGAGGACGGTGCCGTCGTAGAAGTTGACGATACCGGAGGCGGGGCCGCTGGTGGCCGATACGTTGGCGGTGAAGGTGATGTTGGAACCGGCGACCGTGGAGATGGCGGAGGAGGAGATGGTGGTGATGGTGGTGGCGGCGGTGATGGCCAGGGTGCCGGGGTGGATGGTTGCGATGTAGTTGCTGGCGGAGTTGCCGGAGATGCTGGCCCCGATGGGGTAGGTTCCGGTGGAAGAGGTGTTGTTGGCGGCGGTGTTGTAGGTGACGACTACATCGTCGCCCGCGATGACTCCGGTGACGGAGCCGGCGAAGCTGGGGTTGGCCGCGCCGTAGATGCGGGTGGCGCTGTTGACGTTGATGACGAGGGATTTGGCGTTGGCGGTGATGGTGAGGGTGCCGGGGGTATTGGTGAAGGTGTAGTTGGCGAGGCTGGTGGCGCCAACGGGAGTGAGGGTTGCGGCGATGGGGTAGGTTCCGACGGGGCTGTTGGCGGAGGCGGTGGTGGCGTAGGAGACAAGGAAGGTGTCACCGGAGACGGCGCCGGTGAGGGTGCCTGAGAAGGCGGGGTTGGTGGTGCCGTAGGCGCGGGTGGCGTTGTTGACGATCTCGGCGAGCGGAGCGGGCGTGACGGAGAGTGTGACGACGCCGGAGGTGGCGGAGTAGTTGGTATCGCCGGAGTAGTTGAAGGAAATGGTGTGGGTTCCCACGTCGAGGCCGCTGTTGAGCGCGGTGCAGGTGGTGGTGGCGGTGAGGGTTCCGGTGAAGATGCAGAGGGTGCGGCCTTCGGTGGCGAAGGTGATGGTGCCGGTGGGCACGGCGGTGATGGCGGAGAAGGTGACGACCTCGGGGAAGGACTGACCGTAGATTTCGGACTGAGCGGGGAGTGCGACGGCAAGGGCGGCGGTCTGCTTGCCGGTGGCGTTGAGGGCGATGGTCTGGGGGGTGTTGTAGGCGTTGGAGGCGAGCGTGGAGGAGGCCGTGATGGTGCCGCTGACGGTGGGGGTGAAGGTGAAGCCGAGGCTGCAGACTGCGCCGGTGAGGATGGAAGTGCCGCAGGTGGTGGAAGCGGTATCGACGGTGAAATGAGCGTCGGAGGGGGTGAAGGGACCAGTGATGGAGAGGATTTCGTTACCGGCGTTGGCGATGGTCTGGTGCTGTGCGGTGGAGGTGCTGCCGACGAGAATGGTCCCGAAGGCGAGGGTGGGGTTGGGGTAGGTGACTTCGACGACGGACTGGGTGGCGTTGTTGGAGATAAAGATGTTGCTATTGGCGTCGAGCGCGATGTTGAGGGGCGCTGCCGGGGTGAGCTGGGCGGCGACGGTGTAGACACTGGCGATGTTGG